>JAHCLG010000043.1 GCA_026125385.1 Legionellales bacterium | reverse complement strand
TGCGACCACTAAGTTTTAATGCCGTAACCGTCTCATTCTGTTTCAATCCACGCACCCGCGTGGGGTGCGACTTATCTATTTTAATTGTAGGAGGCCCTGGTACAGGTTTCAATCCACGCACCCGCGTGGGGTGCGACGAGGCTGTGATGATAAAACAGATCCAAGCAATCTGCTTCAATCCACGCACCCGCGTGGGGTGCGACGTTATACAGTTCTGTTGTCATATCCAAAATAAAAGTTTCAATCCACGCACCCGCGTGGGGTGCGACTTGGCGAAATCGTTAAGTGACCCCAATGGTTTAGGTTTCAATCCACGCACCCGCGTGGGGTGCGACGTAGCCATAATTTAGTATTGCTACACGCTTATAAGTTTCAATCCACGCACCCGCGTGGGGTGCGACCGCGCACGGTAAACTTGTATTACTTGATAAACGAGTTTCAATCCACGCACCCGCGTGGGGTGCGACAGCATTAGTTAAATGCGGGGTCGTCAATGTATACGTTTCAATCCACGCACCCGCGTGGGGTGCGACCGTGATTATTATACTGGATTTTATGTGTTATCGGGTTTCAATCCACGCACCCGCGTGGGGTGCGACGGGCGTCCGTGCATTTATTTTGACGCATGAGCAAGTTTCAATCCACGCACCCGCGTGGGGTGCGACGTGTTTATGGACACTAAAATCGCGGTGGGATTTGGTTTCAATCCACGCACCCGCGTGGGGTGCGACATATTCGCAATCACGTGCCAAGCGTTATGACAATGTTTCAATCCACGCACCCGCGTGGGGTGCGACGATGAACAAGAATCGCTTGTGCGAAAAATGAAAAGTTTCAATCCACGCACCCGCGTGGGGTGCGACATTGCGCTTGCAAAAGGTACAGAAGTCATACTAGGTTTCAATCCACGCACCCGCGTGGGGTGCGACGCGCTTATCGAGCAACACAAGCTTTCCGTGTGCGCGTTTCAATCCACGCACCCGCGTGGGGTGCGACCGCTAAATGTAAGCTGTGTACGGTCATCAGTAAATGTTTCAATCCACGCACCCGCGTGGGGTGCGACAGCATGATTGTAACAATAAGAAATAAAATAAAAAATAGTTTCGATTCCGCTAACGGTTATTAAAATCATATTAATTATCTGATATTTTCATTATTTAAATAATTTATTAATAAAAATAAGAGGTTAATCAACGCTAATCTCTCATACATTAACTGTTGACTACAGGTAAGCGCTTATAAAATTAAGCTATCTCTTAGTGGATCAGGAATATCTTTAACACCATAATGCTCAACTTTTTCTTTACCCTTTTTACCTAAAAAATAAAAACGTAGGCTATCCAACTCAGAGTCAAAAATAGTCAGTAATTTATTTTTCAACACAATAAACTGCGCGGGATCAATTTCGCATTCAAACACTGAACATTGAACTCGCATCCCATAATCCAAACATGTTTTAGCGATATTGCGCAACCGCTTTTGCCCATCTGTTGATGTGACGTTCACATCATAGGTGATTAAAACTAACATATCATTTTACCAAGTACGGTGGATAATATTCTAAATCGCCACGCATGTAGCGTGCGAGTAATAACGCTTGGCAATGGGGTAATAAACCAATTTGCACCCGCTCTTGCAAATAGGGATGAATAATTTCTTCTTGTTTTCGTGCTTGATATGCGGCAAATAAAGTTTTACGAGCATAGTCTGTTAAATGTACAGCACCACTGGCTTCTTGAACAAAATCTTTGCTGGTTAATTGCTTTCGATTAATTAATGTCAAAACAAATCGATCTGCCCATGCAGCACGAAACTCTTCGAGTAAATCTAATGCCAAACTTGGACGACCTGGTCTTTCTTTATGTAAAAAACCCACAAAGGGATCTAGTCCAACGCCTAGTAAGGCCGAAAGACATTCTTGAGTAATGATTGAATAAACAAATGATAATAATGCATTGATTGGATCAGTTGGTGGCCTGCGCACTCGGGTTGAAAATGAAAACTCATTATTTCTGATTAGTTCATTTAATCCTGAAAAATAAGCCAGCGCTGCCTCACCTTCAAGGCCTAATAATTGTTGATAATCATTAACCTGTTCACAGCGACTTAAGCAATTGGCTAAACGATCACTAATAAGTTGCAATGAAGAACTTTCGCCGTGATTACGTATTTGTCGCAAATAAACGTAACGACTGTTAGCAATTTTTGCTCCGACAATTAATTTAGCTAATGAAATTACTTTTTGTTGATCATCCGCAAAACGATATTGAGTACGCCGAAGTAACACGTTACCCACTTGTCGCCCATAAATCCGTGCCAAAAATTTCCCTTGTTCAGTATAATACGAAATTGCAATGCCCTGCTCGCCACAATAACCCATTAAAGGTGGTGAGACAGTTACTTGGCCAAAACATACAATATTACCCACAGTCAGCGCTGGGAATTGCCCGAGTTTTTGATCGCCTTGTTTAATAATGATAGTTTCTCGTTCTTTATGTAAATAGGTATCTTGGCGTGTGATGTAAAGTGTATTGAGTAATTTTTTCATACTTTAAAAATCCCGTTTATATAGTTTTTTGATTGATCATTTTGGATTATTTTGGGTTCACAAAGATCGATTAATGAGCAGGAAAGGCAACGTTTGCTAAAAGTGGGCTTAGGCGTAATACCCGATTCGATCATTTCATGAGTATCAATAATAATTTTTTCCGTTAAATCTCGTAAAGACTGATCGATAATCATATACTCTCGTTTTCTAGTTTTCCAATACCAAATAGCAGCCTCGTTGATTTCAATATTTCGCATTTCTTCCAAACAAAATACCTGGGCACACAGTTGAACTTTATCCCAGTTTTCAATTTTTGGTTTGCCACGCTTATATTCGACTGGAAAATATTTTTTGGGATGCCTACCAGTAATTTCTAATAAATCAAGTTTGCCATTAATTTTTAAACGATGTGAAATAACGGCAACACTTCTTTCCGTACGAAAATAACCTCGTTGTTCGGCTTCACCACCGTCAACACGTTCATGTAATAATCGCCCTTCTGCTGTCCAAAAATTTTCTGCCCAAGCTTGCTCAATGTTGATTAAAGCACATTGCCTTGGGCAGAATGCGTAGTGTTGAAGGGCTGAAATTGGAAGATAATTATCTTCATTGATCAACATTTAATTTATCCAACAACACGTTCTAAGATCACTTCCTCCGGTAAATTCTCAGTATTAACATTAATTTGATAATCCTCAAAACAGCGAGGTGGTTTATTAGGATCTGAATTAACTAAAGTAATACGATTAAATAAATCTTTGGCATGTGCATTTCCAAGTTTTGATTGATGTTTAAATAAATATAAACCGCGGATATTCATTTCACCGCGAGCGGCTGAACGATCATGTTCAAACATATTTGTTAAGGCTTCTATTAGTAAATCCAAATCCGAATTATCAAATCCAGTTTGTTCTGCTAATGATGCGGAAATAAAACCGTGTGAACGATATAAACCATAAGGAACAGTAAATTTGCGTCCCATGGTTCGATTATCACCATCTTGCTTTTCTGCTTCAGCTTTAGTAGTTACAGCCATTCTCGTGATGGCATGCTCAGAAGAAATGATAGGATCATTAGAGCGGGCAAAGGTTAATTGTACTGGACCTCTTACTTGGCCACAATTTACCCCTGTAGACATCACCGCACCAAACGTACGAATGTCATAAAAATTGTCGCATAACCATTGACGCGCATCATTAACCTTATCGCCACCCTTACGCTTTTTACTATCTCCATCTAGTAGATGCTCAGCACCAATTGCTTTATAAGCTTCTTCATGAATATCATTTAAGATAGCTTTTTCTTTGATATAAATATTGAATCTTGGTTGCCCAGTGTTCACTAAGCTGACATAGTTTCTAATTTTTCGTTTTAAACAAACATCTGTCACTAATCCTTGTCCTGTTTCTGCATCTAATCTAGGTAAATTTCCTGCGTCTGGGTCACCATTGGGATTACCATCTTTAACATCAAACAACAATACAAAATCATAACGGTTTTCGATACTCATTTTATTCTCCTTCAGTGACATTTTCTTTTTTGGTGAAAAATGCTTGGCGTTGATGGTAATAACCAATCGCAAAGCGGCCTTGATCGGGTAAATTTAATTGCTTAGGAAATTCATGAAGATTTTCCATAATTTGTCCCAATAATTTTTCAAAATAAATTTTTCGTCCAGGACTAGCCAGTTTATTAATATGATGATTTTTCAAGCGCATTAAAATTGGCATGACATGAGCTGGCGTTCCCGATACGGCAGAATAATACTTATCACGAATAGTGGCATTAATCCCAGGGTTTGCTTCCTCTTGAATTTTTTCTAACACTGAAAATATACGTCCTAAGCAATAACCAATATTGTGATTACTTGGATCAAGTGACACGGTGATCTCCTTCTGTTGAGTTTGATGCTGAAATCTAGCTCTGCGATTTAAATATGCTTTAATTATTGCAGCGCGTTGTTGAGTAACATCTTGTTCTGCAGTAATGCGCCTTAAAACAGCCTGAAATAATGCTTCAGGATAAGGTAAGCCTGCTAAAATGCAGCGCATCCAATTGCCAGCAATATTCGGTGGAATATTGTCTGATTTTCCTTGTGCTGCTATAGCAATCAAGTATCGCCAAATAGAATAATAAGGTTTTTGGTTGCTCGAAAATATTATTTCCATATCATGGAAATGTTGTGCGATTTTTAATGAGCATTCTTCAATGGTTCCTACATGCCAAAAGCGAATTGATATTCTTGCCTGATTTGGCGATAAGCCTAGTATGTAGAAACTATTTTCTTTATCACTCTCAGGAAGCACCCCAGAATCAACCCCGTTCAAAAAACTTTTTACATTTTCAGTGAAGCGATCGGGATCATCTTTGTTAGGGCTTTCTTCGAATAATGAAGAAAATTCATTTTCAAAAGCTGACTTTTTTTGTGACCAAAATACAGTAGTAGCATCGCCGATTTGGATTTTTTGGTTGGAATCTTTACGTAATAAATGATTCAATGCAGTGGTATATGCAAAAGTCGCGGAATCACCAATTGGAGCATTTGATCCTTGTTCTTTAGCAAAAGATAAAAATGATTTCTGATTAAATGAAATAATATTTCCACCAGTTGATTTTGCATCTTTGACACCTTTAATAGATGGATGCAAATTTGCAATAGGTGCTATATCACCTGTAATTAAGCAAATACCCAGATCTTTATCACTAGGAGCTTGTATAATTTTATCAATTATCATTTTTTTCTGACAGACTAAATCCAGATCTCCACTTAAACGTATGGCCATAAATGGATTGGTTTCTTCTATTTCGGAAAAATTTTCGACCAATTTGATTTTTTCAATTGGATCATTTTTCAAAAAATTTAATATCGCACAAATTGCCTCATCATCATTAATATTAAATTCTATTATTCTATTAATAAAGGCTTGATGGCATTTTACAACTTGTTCATTAGTTTCAACTGACAGGCCTAATAAATATTTTGCATTATCCCATAGTAAATTCGCTTTTATACCAGCGGTTCGCTTCACAGATTGAGGAACAAGAAAAGCTTTAGCTCTTGATTGTGAACCAACTTTATAACGTGTGTCTTCAATTTGAACTAATTGTCCTTGAGCATCAATTACAATGACAAATGGGATTTCTTTATGCTCAAATCCTTTTGGTGCTATTTCACTTTCAGGATCTCTTATTTTTCGATCATAATAATCTTTTAATGCTTGCAAAATCATCCTCTCACCTCCTCACTATTCCAATCAGGAATGAGTATCACACCATTTTTCATTTCTGCATTAAAAAATCGTGGGTTTGGAGAAGATACATTCTGATAATCTAAATCATAAAGCATCCAACCTAAGGAACGAGTTTCATTAATTGGTTTTTTTTGATTTCCATTATCTAGAACCAACTTAAAATCACAAGAAAATTCTCGACAACCTAAATAGGGTTGATTAAAGCATTGTCCTTTTAAAGCACGACGTTCAAACATTGCAGTATATTTTCCATATTCTGCTGAAACATCTTTTGTTTGATCAAATATTAAATCCGCATACAGGCGATAACTGACATCTCGCAAGTAAAGTCCGGCTCGTTGCTGTCGATCCTCTTCAATATAAATTCCTAGTGAGCCTTTATTATTTTTCATGGCTGATGTGACTGAACTCGAAGAAACTACATTACTTAGCTCATTTCGTCTAGCCGATGTCCAGTGAATAGGTTTTAATACATCAATCTGTGTGATTTGCCAACGAATAGATGGTTTCCAAAAAATGGCTTCAAAAATCGAACGCGCAGATGAAGGCGTTATCACATCGTAGCTCACTCGTTCCACTTTCATTTCTGGCCTGGTAAAACAAGCAAAATCACCATTCACTTCTAAACAATAATTTGTTGGCATAATCCTCCCCTTTTCAAATCAAAAAATGCTTGTTTATTTATTACAAAAATATTCTTTAAAAAATCATATTTTCTGGTTCTGTTGAAAATAAATCATCAGAAACTAATAAGCCGCACTCTTCGCTATATGCGCTCGAAACAATCACTGAAAAAATTCCAAGCGCCACTTCTGCAATTGCTCCTATACTTAACAATTGCTTAAATTCATACTCATAAATATTAACAGTGTATCGTTGCAGTTTTCTTAATAAATATCGTTCTGGACCCGACTTTTCCAAAATTTCAATTAAATTCTTTCCTTCTTCTTTGTAAGGCACTAATATTTGTCGAGTCGCCGTATCATCAATAATCTGAAAATTTTTTGCAGCAGTCCTGAATTGTATAATCCCATCTTGCGCATCTTTGATAAGTGTATCCAAAATTTTATGCTCATCTGTTTCTGTATCAAAATATTGATTAAAATAATTTATAAATAAATGATGATCTAATGGATCGCCGTTTAAATTGTGCCACACATTTATTGTTGATTGTTCGGCATGAAGCAACATACCACGAGGCGACTGTTTTGGTGGCATAAAAACAATAACCTCCCCTTTATCGAATTTACCTTCACGATTACATCGACCAGCAGCTTGTACTATTGAGTCTAATCCTGCTAATGCACGATAAACAACAGGGAAATCCAGATCAACACCGGCTTCAACTAGTTGTGTACTAATTACTTTAATTACTTCATTGTTAGCCAATCTGTTTTTTATTTGTTGGATCACTTGTGAACGATGTTCACCGCACATGCGACCTGATAAATGCAAAGTACCATTCGGCATTAAGTCAAATAAATCTCGGCAATCTTTGCGTGTATTGACGATAGCTAACACCGATTTTTTCAGCGCTGTTAATTCATCGGCAATTTCAGACCAGGTTTTGCGTTGGTGAAAATCACAAGGTATTGTTACATTGACTCGCGATAAAGATTTATACACATTATTTACATCAGGAATAATCTCTTGACTATTATCCAAGCCCTTTAATTTAATCTGTTCAAAAGGATTTATACGCGTGGTAAAAACAGGCTGTGTTGCTGTGGATAATACTAAAGTTACACCATAGTGCTCTGTCAAAATTTTTAATATATGTAATATTGGTTGTAGGAAATTTGGCGGGATAAGTTGAGCTTCGTCAATAATAATTACTGAGTTAATTAAATTATGCAACTTACGACACCGACTACTTTTAGCAGCAAATAATGATTCAAATAATTGAACATTGGTAGTAACAATTATTGGCGCATCCCAGTTTTCCGTAGCTAAACGACTTTTAGAATTTTCTTTTTCAGGTTCTATATTAGAATGATGCTCAATAATTTGATCTCCAAAAATTTCTCGATATTGATTTGCAGTTTGCTCTATAATACTGGTATAAGGAATCGCAACAATAATTCGCTTTTTATGGTATTTGACAGCATGATCAAGTGCAAATGCCATACTCGCTAGTGTTTTACCACCTCCGGTTGGAACAGTTAAAGTAAATATTCCAGGTTCAGATGAAGCTTTCTGACGACAAGAATCCAAAATTGAGAATCGAATTTGATTAATGTGATTTTTTGTAGCAGTTTTAATTTTTATCTTCATATAATGATCGAATAAGGTTTTCAAAGTATCGATATCATGCCACTGTGATCGCTGTTTAAATTTTTCTGGTGACATGAATTTTTCGGTATCTAGAAAATCGGCATCGACTAAGCAAGAAAATAATAATCGAATCCATAAGTGCAATCCATTTGCATCTCCTTTGATTTTGGTTTTTGGCATTGTAAATTCAGTAATACTACTGGGAATATTATTAGCCAGTGCTTCGTCTAAATATTTTTTATTTTGAATCCGCATTTCTAAAGATGCATTTCCTGACTGGCTCGCACTCCAGTCAGGAAGCCCAGCGTGATGTCCTGCAATTAAATAAGCAATAATTCGCCCTATTTGTTTTCCCATTTTCTCCAAGGCATAAATCGCTCCTGTAGTTGAATGATCAACACGGCCTTTACCGTGTTCGATGTGAGCTTCAGCATCATAGCCCGAAACAGTTTTAATATACTGTTGAAAGCATGGACGATATTTTCCTAAGTCATGCCATAACCCAGCTAAGTATGCCCAGTCTTGATTAGCAAATTCAGAGGCCATGTGAGCCGCAATATTTGCAACGGACTCTAGATGTTCCTCTAGTGAATGAATAACCCAAACATTATTAACTTGTTTTACATGTGCAATTGGAATTTTATACAAGCAACCGTTTCCTTTGGTAATTTAACTCTATATATCTCTATATTAGAAATTCAGTTTATAGAAAGCCGTAATATAAACTACCTTAAATGGTTTGTATATAAAAACGTTAATTTTATGCAAATAATAAAATAATACGTATTTTTGACTATCTTTAATAATTAATGCGCAATTTATAGGAATTATTATCTAAATGGCAAATATTTATTACCCATGGTGCCGAAGGCCGGACTCGAACCGGCACGACTTGCGTCACTGCCCCCTCAAGACAGCGTGTCTACCAATTTCACCACTTCGGCATTTTGATAATAGGATCTCCTGCTACACTATTCCGTGACAGGCGTTTTTACAGGTAATGCTGAGCTTATCGGCTTCGCATTATTGTTGGTGGAGGGTTCGATAGGTACCGTTTTCGCAGGTGTGGTACTTGGAATTGATAAAATAGTTTGTTGACGTGATTGGTTAGAAGCAATATTGCCTAAAATTAAGCAGGTTACAAAAAATACGACGGCTAAACTACCAGTTAATTTGAGTAAAAATGGTGCTTTGCCTTGGCTGCCAAACACCGTTTGTGAGGCACCACTGCCAAAAGCGGCTCCCATATCAGCGCCTTTACCATGTTGAATTAAAATCAACACAATTAAAAAAATCGAAACGAGAACGTGAATAATGAGGATCAGCTGTTCCATTGTTTACTTACCTGCTTGTCGTAAAATTGCTAAAAAAGAATCTAATTTTAATGAAGCTCCGCCAATTAATCCACCATCTATATCTGGCATGGCAAATAATTCTTGCGCGTTTTCGGATTTTACGCTACCACCGTAAATAATTCTATAGGCTTGTGCTTGGGTAGGTAACTGTTTAACGATATGTGAACGAATGGTAGCATGAACTTCTTGTGCTTGCTTGGGTGAGGCCGTTTTTCCAGTACCAATGGCCCAAACGGGTTCATAAGCAATGATACCTCGTAAAAATGTTTCAGCGCCTACAAGTTTGATGATACTGTCAATCTGACCTAAGATAATATCGTAAGTCATATTATCCTGGCGCTCTGCCAGTGTTTCTCCGACACATAAAATGGGAATGACACCCGCTTCAATTAGGCGCGCAAATTTAGCAGCAATTAAATCGTTGCTCTCGTGATAGAGTTGACGGCGTTCTGAATGACCAATTATCGCGTAGTGGCAGCCGCACTCTTTTAACATCGTAGCGGAAATTTCGCCGGTATAAGCGCCTTGATTAAACTCACTCACGTTTTGCGCAGACAATTGAATATTGGATGCCACTAACTTGGGAGCCAACGAGGATAAATACACCGCAGGAGGTGCAATAACACAATCAACCTCAGTAAACTGATCTTGTGCGGATAATAAATCTGCAATAAATTGTTCACTACACAATTTATTGCCATTCATTTTCCAGTTTGCAACAACGAGCGGTCTACGCATCGATAAATTACCTATTGTGATTGTTGACTAGAGCGTGTTCACAATTCCAAGACTTATTTAAAAGCCCGATTTTTAATTGGCGTGAAGCTTAACCGAGTTCGGCAAAAGATACAAGTTTCTTACAGCCTGCTCTACATCTCCAATTTTGGCCATAAACTGCCGATTTTCTGACTCAAGCTTGGAGATGTTGAACAGACTCTTAGATTTAATTCTCTCGACCGGCTTTTTCCAGAGCAGCGGCTTTCAGCAATTTCTGCTCCAATGCGTTTATATCTGCAAGTGATAATTGCGTCAAACTTTTAATTTGAGAATAAGAGTACTTTTGCTTCAGCATATTAAGCGCAATTTCGTTGATACTTTCTAATTTACCTTCTAGTTTACCTTCTAACTTACCCTCTAACATACCTTCTAGTTTACCCTCTAACCTACCTTCCCGTATACCTTCTAACTTGCCTTCCATACGGCCACGTTCATGACCACGATGTTCAAATGCTTCAGCTAATGTCATCACTTTGCCTCCGAATTGGGGTGGTAATTTTTTCGCTGCACTGATCAAATCGTCTTCCGTCAGCGAATGGGTATTGGTGTTGAGAATATAGTTTAGCATAATTTCTGTGACCCAGTGAGTCCCTGCGGCGTCAATTTGATAGTTTACCAACAAAATCTGATCTAAATTAGGCTTGCTTGAACTCACCAAGGATTTCATTACCAAGGCAATAAAATTAAAGTAGGATACGGTGTTGATAAGCGCCTCATCAGCAATTTGACTCAAATCAATGAGAAAAAATGGTTTAAGAAAATAATTTTTCACCAAGTCTCGCGGAGCATCAATTAATTCACTTAAATCGGTGGGGTAAGGATAGGGTCGTGGGTTTTGATACACCACGATCGGATAAACCAAGGGTATTTTTTTCGTTTTATGATCGCGCACCTGTTGACGCATCGCTTGGGTCGTATATTCTAAAATTCGCAGAGGCATAAAAGCATCCGGCTGTGATTGATGTTCAATAATAATGGAAAGATATCCCAAGTGGCCTGCAAATTCACCCTGAAAAATCATATCACTAAACAAATAATTATTTTCACCGCTGACAAATGAGCTTGGATAAGGTTTGAGTTTTTCCCAACTTATTATTTTCTGGAGATCCAACGGCAAGTAACGATGAAAAAAATCCAAATAAACATCACGATGACTCATGGCGTTTTTAAAAAATTTATCATGCGGGTGCTGATTGGCTGCGCTGGTATTTTTCATTGTGGATAAGCCATAAAAAATTTATGGTATTATCATGAAAAAAATAATTTTAATCTGCCGTCTTATGCTTAAAGTTTATGAAGACCAGGCTTACAAAGTGTCACTGCTTGTCACTATTCTAAATTAGTAATATCTCCATAAAGCTTTTTGGCTTTATCGCCTGTATTTAGTGTGTTTACGGTATTTTGTAATTGGTTTTTTTCACCTAGGGTAATTTCAAGAAAATAGTCATTTTTTTCTTTTACCCAAGTTAAAAACTGGGTCAATTTTTCTGTTTTCTGTTCTGGTGTTAATCCTGCAATTAACTGTTTAATTTCACTCGATTGTTGCAGGTGTAATTTTTCTAACTCACTCCATTCTTTTTGTTGGGCGAGTTCTTCCATCGTCAGCGTTAATTTTTCAATCGATTTTAATTGTTGTTCAAATTGATTCACTATTTATTCTCCTGCACCATTTTTTCTGCGATTTCGCCAATGCTATCCCAGCCTTGTTTTAATTCTGAAATAACCTGAATCGATTCATCAATCAGCTTGAGATCATTTTTGGCATTGGCTTTGATAATATTTTGAATGAGAAATTCATAGCAGGTTTGCATATTCTCCAAGACTTGAACGCCAGCTTTAACTTCGAGTGTAGCATTAAGCGTTTGCACAATTTCAAGTGCCCTATTCATTTCATGCAATTTTTGTGGGGTATTTTTACTTTGAATTAAGGCTTTGGAACGATTTAAACGATCGATCACATTTTGCATTAATAATTGCACCATGCGATGTTGACTTGCCCCTTCGACTTCTAAGGCATTCATTTGATTATAAGCAGTGTTCATGGTTGGTTTCATAAGTTACTCCTTTAGTTTGCTGTCGATCTTTGCCGTAGCCTGGAACGGAGCGTAGCGGAGATCCAGGATCGGTGAAATTTTAAAACTTCGATCCAAGCTACCTGCGCCGGGGGGATATTAAAAAAAAAAA
>JAHCLG010000042.1 GCA_026125385.1 Legionellales bacterium | reverse complement strand
CTCCTTCTAATGATATTCTTCCTCATGGTGCGAGCACTATTTTAGGTAAGGCAACGGCACTAAAAATTGAGCTTAATATTTTTAAGGAAATTGACGATAGCGATAAAGATGTAGCGCGTATCAATAAAGAGCTGGTGTGTAACTTACAGGCAGCACAAGAACAAGCAGCAAGAAAAAATGGACTACCAAATGAAAAACCAAAGAATAAATCCAGATTTTCCAGCCGAAAGAGTAACACATGAAACTCCTCATCGCCGGCGGTAGCGGATTTATCGGTCGCCATTTAACTCGTGCGTTATTGCGTGATCATCACGACATCACCATACTCGGTCGCAACCGCGAAAAAATTCAACACATGTTTCCCACTGAAGTCACTGCCATAGAATGGTCGGAGTTATCGCAGCATGATCCCAATACCTTCGATGCCGTGATTAACTTAGTCGGTGAAAATATTGGAAAATCCCGGTGGACAAAAACAGTGAAACACACGATACAACACAGTCGTGTGCAGGCCACGCAAACGCTGCTCACCTGGTGTCAAACGTTGACTCAGCCTTTAAAATTTTATAATGCCAGTGCCATTGGTATTTATGGTTTAAATCATTCTAAACAGACAATTCAGCAAGTGGATGAAGAAACGCCTATTTATTGGGGACAGCCTACGGATTTTTTAAGTACGGTAGCCCAAGCTTGGGAGCAAGCCGCTGTGCCTTCGCCAGCGCATCCTCACCTCGACATCGTTTTATTACGCTTTGCCCCCGTATTGCATGCCAGCGATGGCGCGTTAGCTAAAATGTTGCCGTTGTTTCAATTAGGACTGGGTGGAAAAATTGGCGATGGCCAACAACCGTTTAGCTGGATCCATTTGCACGATGCCATTGCCAGTGTGCAATTTCTATTAAATCATCCAGAAATAACGGGAGCCATTAATATTTGCGCGCCCGCCTGGGTCACGCAACAGCAATTTGCCAAAACATTAGCGCATGTATTGCATCGTCCAGCGATTATTCCTACACCGGCGTGGATCTTAAAATTAATGTTTGGCCAAATGGCAGAAGAATTAATACTTTCTGGGCAAGCGGTGTATCCCAAGCGCTTACTTCAATATCAATTTCAATTTAAATACCCTGAATTAGCTCAAGCGCTGCAACATCGAGCAAGTTAAGTGGTTGGAATTTTTCATATAGTTCCGACAAAAAAGCGGGCGCTGGTTTAACAATAAAATGTGGATTGAAAAGGGAATAGAGGCATTCTGTATTTCATAATTTATGCTTCTTTATTGCGGATCATCATTATATTCCCCACATTAGTTTTTAATAGCCATTGATTTATCGGCATAATATCCGCATAATTAAATTACCTGCTAAGCCGATATTGAGCGGATATTATGCCGATAAATTTTAATCCACTGTATAGCATCACCCCCAACATTGCTAAAGATTTAATGCGTGTTGAAGCAGCGAAACAACAAGTGGCCTTGCTTCCCGTTAACCCAACAGTATTAGCTTCCTTGAGAGAAACAGCTAAATTATACACCACGCATTATTCCACCATGATTGAAGGAAATCGTTTAAATTCCGATGAAGTTAAGCAAGTGCTAACCTTAGAAGGTCATTTTCCTGGAAGGGAACGTGATGAACATGAAGTAAAAGGCTATTATGCGGCTTTAGCGCAGCTTGAACACTACATTGCCCAACAGCATCCACTCACTGAAAAAATAATTCAAACACTTCATGCGTTAGTGATGAGTGATGGGCGAACAAGAATTACACCAACGCCTTATCGAGATGGGCAAAATGTGATTCGAGATAGTAGTACAGGTGCGATTGTGTATATGCCGCCAGAGTCGAAAGATGTTCCTCGTTTAATGCAACAGTTAGTGGGTTGGATTAAAAAAAATGATAAATTACCCTGTCCGCTTGTGGCTGCAATTGCGCATTATCAATTTGCAACTATCCATCCCTATTATGACGGAAATGGTCGCACGGCAAGGCTATTGACTACTTTTATTTTGCATTTCGGGGGATACGATTTAAAAGGTCTTTATTCTCTAGAAGAATATTATGCAAAGAATTTATTGGGTTATTATCGTGCCATTAGCATTGGTCCCTCACATAATTATTATTTTGGTCGCGCTGAAAGCGATATTACAGAATGGTTAGAATATTTTTTAGCGGGAATGGCTTTTGCATTTGAAAAAGTGGTGAATCAAATGCTCGCTTCGCAGAAAAAGGGAGAAAAAGATCATTCTGCTATAATCCGTATGCTGGATCCTAAACAACGTAAAGTATTAGAATTATTTCAACATTATGAGGTGATCACCAGCAAACAAATAGGTGAGTTATTTGGATTTCAATCGCGCACGAGTACTGCACTCTGTAAAAAATGGGTTGAGGCGGGTTTTTTAGAAATGGTTGATCGTTCTAATAAAGCAAGAAAATACACATTAGCAAAACCTTATCATATTTTAATTGCAGATAATTTTTAAATTAGGTAAAGTATTTTTTGATTCTTTTCAATTCAAGCTTAAGGAACAAGCAATGAAAAATTATCTCTATCATCATTGGGCGGATAGCACCTTAATTCTAGCAATTTTCATCACCGTGCTCTTGCTCTCTTTTTTACCTCAAACCCCATGGTATTTATTTTTAATCTGGCTACAATTTCCAGTTTATCTTATTCATGAATTCGAAGAACATGTTTTTCCAGGAAAATTCAGAGAATATATTAATCGTGAAATTTTTCACAGTTCAGTAGACGATCATCCCTTAACCATTCCGAATGTATTTTGGATTAATATATTAGCGATTTGGGTGTTATTTCCCATTGCTGCGATTCTAGCACAAAATGTTTCGCCGCAATTCGGGGTATTATTACCGGTCTTTGGTTTATTTAATGCAAGTTTACACATTATCATGTCTATAATTAAACGAAAATATAATCCCGGTTTAGTGATAAGCTTAAGTCTGAATTACCCCACAGGAATTTATACGCTTTTTATTCTCGCACAAAATACGATTATCAATAGTATTAATTTAACGATCGCTATTCTCGTGACGATTATTGCCCATGGATTTATGATTCTCTTAGTCAAACATAATAAATAATATATTCTAAATACGAAGAATTCCCAGTTTATTTCACCCATTTAAAATAGATGAACCAACGTAGCCTGGATTGAAGCGTAGCCTGTAGCCTGGAACGAAGCGCAGCGGAGATCCAGGATCGATGAAATTTAAAAAGACCCGCGGCGGCTCTTCAAAGAAACACTGGGTTGATGAGATTGCTCAGAGGTAGTTATCTCTACAGTTTTTTTAAGATACGACTGAGTAAATGGAGTAGACAGAGAGTTTTCTAAGTTTTCCTGACTTACTCTCATGCGGTTTTGCACGATTTTTATAGTACATGACCAAAATGTTTTTGTTTGATCATCACTTAATCTTAATTCATCATTGGGGATTACTGTATAGGAGAAAAGCTGTTTTAGGGTTATTTTGGATATCGTTGCATATCCAGTATAAGTATTTTTATCAAATTTAAATGTATCATCTTGATGGGGCATGTTGGTGTGGAAAGTTGTTTTTAATGTTGTTAATATAGTGGGGAGGAAATTTGAGGTAATTACTGCATTTAATAGTTGAGCTAGCTCAGGATAATCTTTTGCTGGACTGTCATACCCAATTGCTAATTGTATTGTCCAATTGACGGGATCTTCGTGCAGCGGAGTAACGCTGCCAAGTTTAGTCAATTCTGTAAACATATTTTTATTCTATATTTTTCACACTTGAATTTTAGGCGTTAGTGTCGAGATAAAACGGTGGAGAAAAGCATTCAATATCAACACCTTCGCATCTTTAATTTGGCACCGCTCCTAAAACACCGCTATTTTGAGTATAAAAATAATTTTTTACCCTTCCAACTTTTTCTCCAAATAATGAATACTCGTACCACCTTGCACAAAATTCTCATCACTCATGATTTCTTTATGCAGTTCAATATTGGTTTTAATGCCATCGACAATGATTTCGTCTAGGGCGTTACGCATGCGCTTAATGGCAATTTCACGCGTGTCGCCATGCGTGATTAATTTGGCAATCATCGAATCGTAATACGGGGGAACGCTATAGCCATCATAAATATGCGTATCCACACGTACTCCAGGTCCACCTGGCGCATGAAACATATTAATTAATCCAGGCGAGGGCGCAAAATTGTTATAGGGATCTTCTGCGTTAATTCGACATTCAATAGCGTGACCGTGTAATTTGATGTCGTTTTGTTTTATGTTTAAAGGCTCACCGCGTGCAATTAATAGTTGTTGTTTAACAATATCGATACCCGTGATCATTTCAGTGACGGGGTGTTCTACCTGAACACGCGTATTCATTTCAATAAAATAAAATTGATTATTTTCAAATAAAAATTCAAAGGTGCCAGCACCACGGTAACCCATTTTTAAACACGCATCGACACAGCATTTACCAATCATCGCGCGCAACTCTGCCGTTAATCCGGGAGCAGGTGCTTCTTCAACGACTTTTTGATGACGACGTTGCATAGAGCAATCGCGCTCACCCAAATACAGCGCATTGCCGTGTTCATCGCATAATACTTGAATTTCGATGTGACGTGGATTTTCTAAAAATTTTTCCATATATACCGCATCATTATTAAATGCGGCCAGCGCTTCGGATTTAGTTAATTGGATGGAGTTAATTAATTGGGCTTCATCATGAACAACACGCATGCCGCGGCCACCGCCACCACCGGCGGCTTTAATAATCACGGGATAACCAATTTTACGCGCCATGGTTAAATTTGTTTGCTGATCGTTTCCTAATACTCCATCGGAACCGGGCACGCACGGTACACCTGCTTTTTTCATGGCAGCAATAGCGGTCACTTTATCGCCCATTAAACGAATGCTTTCGGCTTTGGGGCCAATAAAAATAAAACCACTTTTTTCAACACGTTCTGCAAAATCGGCATTTTCTGCTAAAAAACCATAGCCTGGGTGAATGCCTTGCGCATCGGTAATTTCAGCAGCGCTGATAATGGCTGGAATATTTAAATAACTTTTATTGGCAGCAGGTGGGCCAATACACACTGTTTCATCTGCTAATTTCACATGCATGAGATTATGATCGGCCGTGGAATGCACGGCCACGGTTTTAATATCTAATTCTTTACAGGCGCGTAAAATTCTTAGTGCAATTTCGCCGCGGTTAGCGATAACAACTTTGTTGAGCATAATAAAAAAATCCTAATTATTCGATGATAAATAAGGGTTGGCCAAACTCAACCGGCGTACCACTTTCTACTAAACATTTTTTAATCACACCTGCGCGATCGGCTTCGATTTGATTAAACATTTTCATGGCTTCAATTAAACACAGTACGGTGCCTGGAGCAATCTGCTGGCCAACTTTGACAAAAGGATCGGCCTCTGGAGAAGGCGATAAATAAACCGTTCCCACCATGGGTGACGTAATGGCTTGGCCTTCTTCTTCATGAGTTTTGTTAGCGACTTTCGCGTCAGTGGTTTTAGGAGTGATTTGCTGAACCTCCACCTGATGATGAGTTGCCTGAGCAGGTTGCGCCATCATCATAGGTACTGGGGAAGCCACTGAACTGACGCGCGAAATCCGCACCGATTCTTCGCCTTCTTTAATTTCAATTTCGGCAATGCCGCTTTCTTCAATCAAATCAATTAATTTTTTTACTTTACGTATATCCATGGGGGTTCTCTTTTATGAATGTGATGATAAATAATGAAGCGCCGCCTCCAATGCGAGATGATAACTTTGCGTACCAAATCCTCCAATTGTACCCAGCGCGATATCGCTTAAATACGATTGATGACGAAAGGGCTCACGCGCATAAACATTGGATAAATGCACTTCGATCAATGGAATAGCCACACCTAATAAGGCATCGCGAATAGCAATGCTGGTATGAGTATAGGCGCCGGCGTTGATGATCAACATATTGACGGCTTGAAGTTTTGCTTGATGAATGCAATTGATGATGGCGCCTTCATCGTTAAACTGTTGGCAGAGTAATTCAGCATGCTGTGGTAAAGCTTGTGACAGCAAAGCTTTGTTTAATTCATTCAACGTAACATGGCCATAGGTTTCTGGCTCGCGCGTGCCGAGTAAATTCAAATTAGGGCCATGAATAATCCAAATTTTATGCATGTTGATTCTTTTATACTGCGTTGCGTCGCATTTTGCCTGATTTCTGCTGTTCTGTCCAGTTTGCCGCAATTTCCCCGCAGATCGCTACTAATAGATCCTATTTTCTTCCTATGAGCATGTTAAACTCTCTGATTTTTTCTCTCGACTACTGATTTTCTGTGCGCTGCTGCTTTGGTTAATGCCCATCGTTCGTCTTCAGGAACTTTTTTTAATCTTATTGTCTAATTCTTAGTGGAAATGTAATTGTCAAGATGAGCCCGTTGATTGAAAACAACTCTTATAATGAGGTAACAACCAGTGAACAAATTTGCTTTATTACGCCAAGCACGGGGTGAAATGACCCGTTTAATTCCTGTGGCCGATCGTTACATTTTTTCCGTATTTGACGAAAGCTATCGTCAATGGCGCGACTATGGACCTTTTGAACGCACGGCGGCTAATCAATTACGCCATGAACTATTCTACGAAAAAGTCCAAACATACTTAAAACATCAGAAGAGCGCTTAAGGTTTATTTCTCGTCACTTGTCCCGCAGTATCATCTTTTCTCCAACCCTGCTTTTGGGAAGGGCAGGGTTAAGAGTAATGCCTTGTTATATCGTAACCTTACGTGTCGTAAGTTTACGACACGTAAGGTTACGATATGTAAGGTTACGAATTATACTGGAAGCAGATCGTTAAAAGTTAAATATTAAGGACTGCTGAAGCAAGAAGAAATTATCGAAGCTTGGGAAGCCATTTTAGAAGAAGAAAAAAGTGATGCCATAAAAGAAATATCTGCATTGCCTGTGGGTCAAAAAAAAATATTATTTATAATCGCACAAGAAAAAATACAAAAACTTTCTTCCAAAGAAACCATGTTGTTATTAAAAATGACGTCCAGTTCCATCATCACCGCCTTACAAGGATTAGAAGAAAAAGATATTATTGAAAAAGAACAACAGCAGTATAAAATCATCAATCCGGTGATTAAATATTACGTATTACAAGCATAACATGAGCTCTAAGATCCTGTTCATAGTCTCCAAGTTAGAGTCAGAACGTGGCGTTTTTTGAGTGCTGGCGCGCAGTTTACACGCCAGAAAAATTGAGCACCGGAGCACAGAACATCGGCAGTTTATGACCAAGATTAGAGACTTTGAACAAGCTCTAAGAAGCTAACCGCAATAAACCCACAAAAATTCCTTGCACAGACACGCGGGATGCTGCGTAGGTGATAGGGGAGAGTTCGCTATTGGCTGGAATTAAAGTGATAGTATTATCCGCATTATAGTGAATGCGTTTTAACGTGGCATCTTGATTATCAATGAGTGCGACTACAATATCGCCATTCTTGGCTTGTTGAGAGGATTCGCAAATGACTAGATCATCATTAAAAATGCCTTCGTTAATCATGGAATTTCCTTTCACTTTTAACACATATAAATTTGGCTTTTGCAAAAATTGAGTGACATCGATGGTTTCTTGTTGGGCGATGGCTTCAATCGGAGAACCCGCAGCAATTTGGCCGATAAATGGCAGTTGAATTGAAATAGGTTGAGTGGATTGTTCCACTAACATAATGCCACGATGACGACGCGGCAATGATTTAATTAACCCCTCTTGGATTAACGCTTGTAAATAGCGATGAACTACTCCTCGTGATTTAATGCCGATGCCTTGAGCAATTTCAGGAAGCGTCGGAGATTTGTGATGGGTATCAAAAAAATTGAGAATAAAGTGATACGTTCGGCGTTGTGCTTCCGTTAGCATAGTGTGTTCTCAGCGTGTTCTCGATAAAACTAGTGTAATGCCATTTATTACCAATAGCAAGTTGACTGATTTTTGCGATCAACCTTACTTAGACAGGAGTTTCGCACTTGTGCGCAACTCCTGCTAGAATAAAAAAAGGAAGACTTAAAACGGATGTTAATTATGTTAAAACAGAGCATCGCAATTCTGTGCTTTTTACTATCCCCTTTGACAGTAATTGCCAATCCTACGGCGACGCCGGCAAACTCTGCAGATAATAGTGTGATTGTCGCGCAAATTATTAAAGTATTCAGTGGTAATATTGCGTTAGTGTTAACCGAGCATGGTAAAATGTATGTGCGCTTAGCGGGAATAGATACTCCCGATTTACGTCAGCCTTTCGGGGAAGATGCCAAAAAAACATTTAGTGATTTGGTGCTGGATAAAACAGTGATCATGCGTTTGACGGGGCTTGATCCATGCGGGAGAAGTGTCGTTTTGATGTGGCCAGAAGATCAACAAGGCTTGGATATTAGTTCACAAATGATTTTAAATGGTGCCGCCTGGGTTTATCGTCAATATGCCAATAATAAATATTTATTAAGTCTAGAAGAAAAAGCTCGAGAAACAAAATCCGGTCTGTGGAGTTTAAAAGCCGACGATCAAGTTCCACCCTGGGAATGGCGAAAACGCGCGCGTTTTCGCGGAATTACGCCGAGTGATGCTTGTCCACAAGAAACCACTCAAAATCATTATTCACAAGAGTGGTGAACGAGTGCATGGCTTTTCACACTTGATTTTTAGTTGTTGTTGCAGAGTTAACATTATTTTGTGATGTATTAATATACACTTTTTTGCCTCTTTAACTCGGTGTCTTACTGATAATCTAATCGTTTTAAGGCTATAAATTGCCGATTTTGAGAGGCGATGCTCAAATCGATATTGTCTGATCCAGCCGCTAAAATTCAAATTTTTTTAGCCAAAAAAAAATTTTCAAAAAATCATAACCGTTAAGTTTATCTTAAGGTAACCCTGATATAGTTTTTACCCAGAAGGACCGAATTTTCACGCCAAGATGGCTGAACCATTGAGATGCATAAAGGTAATGTTTTATGAGTAATGGTAACTGGCCTAGTCAAGAACAAGATCTCCGCGAAGCAAATTTCATCATGCGTAAATATTTCAACGACGAAAGCCAAGTTGCTGTGTTAGATGTTTCTTTTAATGCTACTGAGCACCAGCTTAAAGTTAGTGCGCCAGAGTGGTTAGTTGCTGTTTCCCATTTTTTCGATACGAAATATGGTAGTGAATTGGGTCGTCGCATCACCTTAAAAGTAATAACAAAATTGTTGTTGCGTAATACCACTATTCACTAGGGCGTATTTAAAATTCGCTGTAGCGACCTATAAATACAAAGAATAATAAAAGTTAACAACAAAAATAAGAAAATTTAAAATAATAACAATAAATTTTATGTACGAGGGTTAGGATAATTAAAATAAAAAAACTAACCCTCTTATTTATTTTATATACCACCTGTTAATTACATCGTTTAGTGAATTTTTTGATTTTCTGCTCATTTATCTGGCGAAAACCGCATTCACGTTTCAATGAGAGCAAGCTTCACAAGGCTACTACTTTCTTTACTTATTCCATCACGCCAATTTTCATGAAACTTTGATTTAATAATTGTTCCATATGCAAATCACGGGCTTTTGCAGTGCGCCCACCTAACACGACGCCGATTAATCGTGTTCTGCCACGTTTCACTGAGGTCACCAGATTAAAACCTGCGGCGCGAATATAGCCAGTTTTAATTCCATCCGTTCCTTCATAATTATTTAATAAGTGATTATGATTGCGATAATTTTTTCCTTTATACACAAAATTACGTTGGCTGAAATAATGATAATATTGCGGAAATTTTCTCAAGAGGTTGATGGATAATACGGCCATATCACGCGCAGTGGTTTTTTGATTGGGATGAGGTAACCCAGAAGCATTATAGAAGGTGGTGTGATACATGCCGAGCATACGCGCTTTAGCCGTCATCATTTTACAAAATTGTTGTTCACTACCACCCACACCTTCAGCTAATACAGTGGCAGCATCATTCGCAGATTTCGTCACAATCGCATAAATTGCATTTTGTACCGTGATGTATTGGCCTGGTTTTAAGCCTAGTTTTGACGGTTCTTTGTTTGCCGCATTGCGGGATACGGGTAATTGTTGATTTAAACGTAATTGGCCTTTTTGTAGCGCATCGAATACGAGATATAGCGTCATTATTTTAGTTAATGAAGCAGGGTAGCGCTCGACCTGCGCATCTTTTTGGTAAAGGACTTTGCCGGTATTGTAATCGATAATAATCGAGGAATATTTCCCAGGGATAAGGGCGTTGGCAACATTAAAAATAAATAAACAGCAAATCAATGTAAATCCATATACTATTCTCATTAACATTACGATGACTCCCTTAATTTTCTACTGATGACCTATTTATTTTTAATTTCAGCGTGATCGACTCAACTTACTGCGTCGGCAACGCTGCGAAATAGTATACATTTTTTCCTAATAAGTACAGAAGAGGGGGCGCAAGAATTTTTTTTAAAAAGTTTGAAAACTCTCTTAACATTCTCTAGAATGAACTCATTGAGAATGTTAAGAGAGTTTTATGTTAACCGATAGCTTGCGTAAAACCTTAGAATTTATTCAGGGTTATATTCATGAACACGGCTATGCGCCTAAATTCCCCGAGATTGCCAAAGGTTTGGGAATTAAATCCACGGGAGTAATCCACCGTTATGTTCATGCGTTGCAAGAAGCTGGTTTGCTAGTCATCGAATCGCGTCGTCATCGTGGTATTCGTTTACTCGCAGCAGACGCGGAAACAGATCAACGCTCCACGACTCGTGTTCCATTGTGGGGTAAGATCGCTGCGGGTAAACCTATTGAAGCCATTGCAGATCAAGAATCGCTTGAGTTAGCGTCCATTTTTCACGGGAAAAATATCTACGCACTAAAAGTACAAGGCGATTCCATGATGGAAGCAGGCATTTTAGATGGCGACTATGTCATTTGTGAGCAATGTCACACAGCAGAAAATGGCAATATTGTGGTAGCACTCATTGATGAACAAGAGGCTACGTTAAAAGAATGGAATAATCGCCGAGACGGAACGGTGGCGCTCATTCCGGCTAATGCGAATTATAAAACAATGATCTATGAAGCCAAACGAATTATGATCCAAGGTGTCGTGGTAGGACAAATCCGCCAATACGGATAACTTGCTGCCCGCATGTTTTCTATCCGTCACCTTTGATCATTTTTAAAAGTCTCTTCAAAGATTCCAAGTGTGAATCGCAACGTGCCGCTTGTTGAGTATCAAAGGGCAGTTTGTACGTAAGTTAATTAAACACTGGGGCGCAAAAATCAGCAGTTGTTAGTTACGCTGGAGCCTTTGAACAGGCTCTAAGTGATTAGGAGCGAGTAGCGACACTTCTGAAGGAGAGTAAATTTTAACTGCATCGTGTAATCGACATGAGGTTAATGAGCACTAGGGAGCAAAATCTCAACGAGATATTTTTTTAATCCAAGTAAAATGATAAACACGTCGTAAGCAAACTTTTGAATATTAATTTAGCACTTAAATACTCAAAAGATTAGGGCGTGTTTATACTTCGCTATGCTGAGATGTAATCTCAAAACAATTGGATTTTAAGCGCGGCGCCGAGTTAAAGCTGCGAAGGAGTGTATATTGAAATACAATCCCTCCGCAGCTTTAACTTGGCAACAAAGCCTAAAATTCAAGTGTGAAGAGCATAGCTCGCTGATTTTGAGCATCGTATCTCAGTTCACGCGCTGTAAAATGAACAGCCGAGCACAAAAAATCCACAAGATAGGATCAGCAGAGTAGAGTTGCCAATACGTGTTATTAGGTAAATAGCGCTGTTGGGGTTAAGTTTCAACGTTTTCTGCTCAAGCTCCAAAATATTAAATAGGCTCTAAGCAGTTTTTCAATTTTGCAAATACGGCCATTGGCTAGTCGAATGCGAAAAATGACAGTTTGAAATGCAAGGAGTAGCAAAAATGCTGTAGAGTTTGTGAGAGATCATTGCAAGCTCTGTGAGAATTACCCAAATTCCCATTTAAAATTTTAGAAAAAAAACGCTAATATATTTCATTAAAACCTTAACAGCAGTGTACGTAATTTCTTATTTAATATTTTTTATTCCTTTATAAATGCCAATAAATACAGTATTTCAAGAATTAAATTGCTGTTTACAAACAGGTATAGCTTGCCATAGTTCAACTTTATATTTAAGTTCTATATTACACCGCAGCATAAATAACATTCACCAAAATAATTTTGCAATGATATAATTACCATTTTCGTGATGGGTCAATTTTTCAGGATAATGTTACAAAGGATGAAACAATGCTTCGCGAACGAGATATCATGAATTCAACGTTTACTCAAATGCAACCCTGCCCACTCTGTCAATCTATGGTGAGTTGTTATAACACGGCGATAATTTCTGGTGAAAGTCAATCGCGCAGTCACTATTTGATTGCTTGTACAACTTGTGGCTATGGTCCGGCACAAGCATTTAGCACACAACAAGAAGCAAGTTCGCATTGGAATATATTTGCTGAAAATATTGTGAGTAAAGAGTTGAATTAATCATGAAGTTATTATGAGCGCTACCACGCGTTATAAACCAACGCTAATCAGTGTAGCCATCATTATTGTGATGATAATGATCTATTTAGGCTCGCTCTGGAATGATTTAAATAACGCACGACGTCACATTCAATTGCATTGGCAGAAAATGCATTTATTGAGTTATCAGCAAATTAATTTATCTAAATCTTTAGTTAATATATTACAACAGTTTTTTTCAGCTCATCAGCAAACAACACAATTATTACAAAATGGTTCGTCATTAGAAAATTTTATGACTAAGAATACTCTCCTATTTTCCTCTCATCAGACGACCGAGTTTTTCCAATTAAAAAATAGCTTATTGAATAATATTCAAGAAACATTCATTCTGATTGACAGAGATCAAGAATTTTCTCATCAAGAATTTTATTTAAACCTAAAAAATAATTTCCAGTTAAATAATCAAAAATTTTCAACAATACAAAATCAGTTGCAGCAAGAAATCACCAAATATAATCAGATTTTTTCTACACCACTCAATCAATTCATCGGAAAACTATACGGATATTTCTCCTTTTAATTAATATGAAGTAGCCTGGGTCGCAGCCCGTAGCCTGGAACGGAGCGTAAGTGTAGCCTGGAACGGAGCGCAGCGGAGATCCAGGATCAGAATATTAAAAATACTCTGACCATGAATCCTCGCTCCAGCATGCTTGGAACTTCGCTGCGATCCAGAATCGGAATTTTAAAAAAACGTCGATCCTGGATCTCCGCTGCGCTCCGTTCCAGGCTACATGCTACGCTCCGTTCCGGGCTAGTCACTTCCAAATTAACTTCCGATTTCCCGAATCTTTATTGGCGATGGGTATAGATATGCGGCAACGAATACGGCGGGTTTTTTTTCTCAGAGATAGCCTGGATCTCAGATCCAGGAACATAGTGTTTAATATTCTGATCCTGGATCTTCGCTTCGCTC
>JAHCLG010000041.1 GCA_026125385.1 Legionellales bacterium | reverse complement strand
TGCGCTCTGTTCCAGGTTTAGATTCTGGTAATTGTACGCTTTACCAGGTACAATTCGGCAACTTTTTATTTTAACTTAGCTCGCATGTTAACTTCCTCACCTCATGTTTTATCCGTGGCTCCCATGATGGATGTCACTCATCGTCATTGCCGCTATTTTCTGCGGTTGCTATCGCCCAATGCCTTGCTTTATACGGAAATGGTGACAACCGGTGCGTTAATTCATGGCGATCGAGAACGTTTTTTACGTTTTGATCCCAAAGAACATCCCATTGCATTGCAACTAGGTGGCTCTAATCCAGACGATCTCGCGCGTTGCGCGCAATTTGCCGTTGAGGCCAACTACGATGAAATCAATTTAAATGTCGGTTGTCCCAGTGATCGCGTACAAGCGGGGAAAATAGGGGCGTGCTTATTTAAAGAACCGAGCCTGGTTGCCGAGTGCGTGCAAGCCATGCGCGAAACCGTGAGCGTGCCCATCACAGTAAAAACCCGTATCGGTGTTGATGATCACGATACCCGCGATCATTTATATACCTTTATTGAACGTATCGCCAATGCGGGCTGCACTATTTTTATTTTGCACGCGCGTAAAGCGTGGCTTAAAGGATTAAGCCCCAAAGAAAATCGCACCATTCCACCTTTGCGCTATGAAATTGTTTATCAACTCGCGCGAGATTTTCCGCATTTAACCTTTATTGGCAATGGTGGTATTGAAAATCTATCTCCAATTACCGAACATTTAACGCAGTTAAATGGCGTGATGTTAGGCAGAATTGTACGTGATGATCCCTATTTTTTAGCGTTGTGTGAACAACAATTATTTCAAACCAACGTATTAACGCGCGAACAAGTGCTTAAAGCCTATTTACCGTATGTCGAGCAACAATGCCAAGAAAACGTCTATTTAAAACATTTACTCAGACCGTTAATTGGTTTATATAAAGGCGAGTCGGGCGCTAAACATTGGCGTCGTTTGATCAGTGAACAAGCCCCCGGTGCAAAATCCAATCCACATTTATTTCATCAGCTCATGGGAGAAGTTAATTTATGGAAGTCGCTGTAGTCGATTATCAATCTAAAAATGCTGCATCGGAATTTACGCATTCTATTAAACACACCGGATTTGCTGTATTAAAAAATCATCTGATTGATAAAGCATCGGTCGATCGCTTATATCAATTATGGGAAACTTTTTTTAATTCTGACGATAAATATCAATATCGTTTTAATCCTGAAACGCAAGATGGCTTTTTTCCGTTTGAACACTCAGAAACGGCAAAAGGTTATAACGTACGTGATTTAAAAGAATTCTTTCATGCCTATCCCTGGGGGCAAATGCCCGATTTTTTGCGCGAAGAAACCTTAGAGATGTATCAACGGTTAAATAATTTGGCGATTGAATTATTAGATTGGATCGAAAAAAATACGCCTGATGAAATTCGTCAAAAATTATCAATGCCATTAAGTGACATGGTAAAAAATAATCCGCGTACGTTATTTCGAATTTTACATTATCCACCATTACCCGATAATGTACCCGAAGGGGCAGTGCGTGCTGCTGCGCATGAAGATATTAATTTAATTACTCTATTATTAGCTGCTACTGAAACGGGCTTAGAAGTAAAAGATGCTGAAGGCCAGTGGCACACAGTGCCGTGTGATCACGGGATGATTGCGGTGAATGCCGGTGACATGTTGCAATTAGCAACTGAGTATTATTATCGTTCCACCACTCATCGTGTGATCAATCCACAGGGCGAGGCCGCGAAACGTTCGCGTTTTTCGATGCCGCTATTTTTGCATGCGCGCGATGACGTATTATTAGCCGAAAATAAAACCGCCACCCAATATCGTCTCGAGCGTTTAAAAGAACTTGGACTCATCAAATCATGATGTATTTATTCTCTCAGATTATTGGCATGATAGGTGTGGTGATCATTTTAGTCAGTTATTTTTTAGTGCAAACAGAGCGAATAAAAGCCACTCAACTGGCTTATCCCTGCTGGAATTTAGGTGGATCACTTTTAATTTTATTTTCACTATTTTTCGCTTGGAATTTTCCTTCCGTGGTAATTGAAATTTCTTGGATTTCAATTAGTCTCTATGGCATTTTCCATATTTTGCATAAGCAAAAAATCGTTAGCACGGAAGGGTGACAGAGTTTTGTTGAAGTAAACCCACCTCGCAACAGCAGTGCTTGGCTATTTAAATAGTCATTTTTCTTGATATTAACCAAGGACGATAGACCACATTTCTTAAAATATTATGACAGAGCAATAAAAAAATAAATGAAAAGTTCCTGGCATATTTTTCCGTCTCAACTATGTTTAAAAATGAAAACATTAGTGGAGATATATCATGGATACAATAATAAACCCTTCAACTGAATTAGCGCGCCGTTTCCAAAATAATGCAGAGGATATCAACCTTAAAACAATGACCAAACAAAACGAAGTGCTTATCAAAAAGGGCTAGAAATAGTTGAAGGTGCGGTAACTACTGGTACGGGAATTGCGGTGTTAGCGATGAGCTCTGCCGCTGCTTTAACAAATCCAGTTGGCTGGGCATTATTGGGTGTAAGCCTTGCCACTTTTGCTGGGACAAAATTATATCAGCTTATTCATTATTTGAGAAAGGACTCACCTGATACTGCGATGCCAATTTTTTGTCGAACTAAAAATGATGAGGAGCGTTTAACGTTAGCCACCAGGCTGTATGAAATCAGTTTGCCGTGTAATCGCGACATGCTAATTAACGATACTGAAGCGGCTAAGTTGCATAATAATCAACTTATCGCAGCGCTGGCATTAGGTGCATTATTATTTTTTGAGGTAAAAACACTGCCTGAAAATGATTTTGATTGGGTTCAGCATAATCAAATTATTTTTGATAAAATACAAAGCCTAGGCATTAGTGGTTTGTGTGAGGCGCTAAAATTTCCGCGAAAAATTCACCGTGATACCTTGGTAGGATCGATTAATCTCGAAAATCACTCAGCAGTGGATAACACGACGTCTACAACCATGCCGAGAATAAGTGTTAACCCTGGAAGAAATTCTTCAGGATTTTATGCTCCCCCTCGCCGTGCAACACACACTGAAAATAATATCGCCGCTTTAGCGACAACTTCCACTCCCCAATTAAGTCTGCAGCCGAGTGGTGGATAAATCAGTCGCATTTTCGATAATTGACTGTTAAGATACTCTTTGTTCTTATTAACGAAGAGTATCTTCATTGTAGGGCGTGTTGACAATTTTACTCTGCTGGCCGTATCTCGTTGATTTTTTGTGCTCCGCTGCTCATTTACTTCGTGTAAACTGCGCTGCGGTGCTCAAAAATCAACAAGCTACGTCTCAGCATAGCGAATTGTCAACACGCCCTAAGGATTGTCACAATATGCAAAAATACCAGTGGATGGTGGGTTTTATTATGCAAAGTATTCTTATGAGTGTAACGGCTTTTGCGCAGGCAAGCCCCCTTCATTGGAATATTTTATTGGGTCTGAGTCAAAGCGCCTTAGCCGTTGGTGATATAACATTGCCATTCGGTGAGAGAGATACGCAAGCCGGTAAAAAATATAATGCGAATTTGTCATGGGGTGTCGGCATTGATTATCACACTCCTGCTAAAAATCATTCACATTATCAATTAACCCTGTATCAACTCAATCGTGCTCAAAATGGGACAGTGTATCAATTTGGTAATCCTCAATTTAATAATTATTTTTATCATTTTAAAACTAAAACCTATCGCTTAATGTTAGGTTATCAATACGATTTTAATTCTATTTTAAATAAAATGATCCCTTGGCTCGGTATTGAGGCGGGATTAGCGCGAGTGACTACCGCTTATAACGAAGTTCCAAATTATCAAGAAGGAATTAATAGTGGCGACATCGATTTATTCAAACGTACTCACTATTCGTTTGTTTATTCTCTTAATGTAGGCTTACGCTACCCACTGTATCGCGCGCTTTCTGCGGGAATACGCTATCAATTTACCGATTTTGGACATATCCGTACTTCAACTGTTGCCAATAATAATATTCAACTGCTAGAACCGATCACATCACGTTTTTATATCCACAGTGTATTTTTAAACTTACTTTTTCAGGTGTAAATAATGAAATTTAATTTTTTAAAAATGATGATTTTAAGCTTAATTATATTCTGCAACTCTGTTTTTGCAGCTCCGGTAATTTATTTAGGTATTCAACCCACCAAACAAGTGATTAGCTTTGGAGCAAATCAAAAAGCCTATTCGCTATTATTTTATGTGGTGAATCAAACCAGTGCAGCGGTGCCAATTTCTAATTTTTCATTAAACTTAACAACAACACCTGCACCCACCCCCAACCCATTATCCAATATTACTTATACGAACGATTGCAATAATGTGATCCCAGCCAGCGGCCCACAAGGCGTATGTAATATTCACGTCAATTTTTTAGCAACTGGCAATCAAGCTGGTGTAGCTCCTACGCTTGCTCATTTAAATTATACGTTTTCATTTGATTATGGTGCACGTAACACCCAGTTTACTTCTAATTCATTCACCTTATCCTTTGCAACTGGTGCGGCGGTTGCTTTAAATGCGCGAACGTTTACATTTAATAATAAATGCACGTATCCCGTTAATTTTGGCATTGCCTCGAGTGCCGTAGAAAGTATCACGGCGGCGATTGCGGGCGATAGCTACAGTTGCGCGGCTAATAGTGATTGTTATCCTGGTTCAAAATGTATCGCGATTTCACCGACGGTTAATCATTGTTTTTGGGAAAATCCGGCACCGACTGGAAATAATTATACGCTCGCGGCGAATACCGGAACGACCACGGTGACTTTTCCTGTTTATGATAATGGTATCGCCGTGCAATGGAGTGGTGGAATTGCCGCGCGCACTCATTGTGTGAATGGGGTATGTGAAACCGCCGATTGTGGCGCATCCACTCCAGGAACGAATAGTGGTTGTGAGTTAGGCAAAGGATTTCAGCAGCCGGTTACTGCGGCAGAATTTACGTTATTAGGTGAAAGCAATTCACAATCTACGGTGAGTGGTAACGTCGCGCAAGATACTTATGATGTGACCATTATTAATGGATTTAATGTGCCCGTAAAAATGGCGCCGACGGATACCACACTGTGGGGTGGGGCAAGTGCCCCTTATACCTGTGGCAATCCTGGCGATAATACCGCGCAATCACCCTTGGGTGCGTGTAATTGGACATTCACACCACCGTCGAATGATTATGTATGGGTACGCTACGATGCGGGTGCGGCCAATTGTTTACCTGGAGGGGGCTGTGCGGCAGGCGGAGAAGAGTGTGGTTTAAGTTATAATCCGGCGGGCGCTTCGGGTGCCAAATTTGCTAAAAAATGTGGAATACCGCTAGGATATTGGACAGCCGATTCCGTGTGTGCTTTAGATGAAAACAATGCCACAGCGCCGTTTAATTGCACCACCGTCGTGCAAAATGGTTTAAAAGCTAATGTGCTTTATGGATGTAGTAGTGGTGAGTTGAAAAATTCGTGTTACAGTAATGGCGCGGTGAATACGTGCTGTGGTTGCGTGAATTGGAATACGGTTGCGGGGATTACGGTGCCAGCGGCTCCAATTACCAATCAATGTTTGGCTCAAAATACGGTGTGGCAAACGCTGTCACAACCAAAAATTGAATTTCTGAAAAAAGCGTGCCCCACGGCGTATACCTATCCTTATGATGATGCGAGTTCTACCTTTAGTTGTGCGAAATTAAATTCATCGAAAGTGAATGTGGTGAATTATACGATTACGTTTTGTCCGGCAGGGTAAATAATTAGAAATGTTAAGCGCTGTGCTGAGTTAGTTTATTAGGTATTGAAAACTCGACAGCAGCGCTTAATATTCACTTGTAAAAAATAGTTTACGATATTCTAAATTAAATATAAAACGTGTTAATTTGATTCGTAAACGTTTGACTGGTTAAATCTGGCCAATGAGCTTTATCAAAGCCTGGCGCATTTTTTAAGCGTTCTTTGCTTTCATTAATCACAAAGGCATTTTTATCTGGCTCATAAGATAAACTTTTCCAGGGCAGTGGGAATAATTTATCGCCAATTCCCATAATTCCGCCGAAGGATAATACTGCATATTCAACATTACCCTCGTATTTATTTAACACTAATTCTTCAATTTTTCCTAAATTATTATCTTCTTGATTAATGACTTTAACGCCAATGACTTGATCGGTTTTAACGAGATTGTGACTGAGTTCACTCATGATAAGTCTCCTTGTATGAAAATGTATTTTTAATGGAAAATTAATTTAATACGATAAATACTTAGGTCGAATGTGAAATTTTTTAAAAAAAGTCGAAATAAGTTAATGGTATAGTTAATAATTGAAAATAATTGACCATTAAAAATGTGTTTTTAACAGGATCATTAAATAAAAATTCAATTTTTATTTAATCTAAAAAAATAATAACATACTATGAGTGCAGTCGCAAATGGGTGTGGTTGGCGCAGTTAAAATCGATTAATTAATATTCACTTGGGCTAATTATCAACCGCACTAAATGTTTCGCTCATAAACAATAACCCCATGCTGGTGAATATGTTTTAATAATTTGGGATTATCGATCATATTTAATGCAATAAGATCAAAATTTTATTATTGTCGAAATGGTCAATGATCCGCATAAAGGTGGCGTAGGTCTGATTGAAGTTTTGTAACCGTTGTTGCCAACGCAATTCATCAGACATTATCAACTCCTAAGATTAAGCCGATAATTGCAAATCATCCATCATCGCTTTTAAAAAACGAGTGGCTTCGCCGCCAGTGATGGCGCGATGATCCACCGTAATGGAAAGCGGTAGAATTTTATGGATAGCGCTTTCACCTTGGTGAGCAACCACTTCTTCGCGAATTTTGCCACAGCCAATAATGGCAACACAGGGTGGTGCGATCACTGGATTGGCATAGCGTCCGGCAATCGATCCAAAATTCGATAGCATGATGGTAGCACCTTGTAATTCATTGGCAGGAATAGAACGATCGGACACTTGTTGCTTAAAGCGATTGATCGTGGCGCGTTGAGTCGATAAATCCATTTGCCCCACATTTTTTAATACCGGCACAAATAAACCTTCTGGCGAATCCATAGCAATACCTAAATCAATTTGGCTATGAAGTTTGCGCGCTAATTGAGCATTATCAAACCAGGCATTGAGCTCGGGTTGTGCTTTTACCGCAACAATTACAGCCCGAATAATTCGGAGAGTAATATCGGTTTTTGGCGTCCACGCATGAATATCGGCATCGTCGATAATGGTGACTGGGACAATCGTTTGATGAGATTGGGTCATGGCAAGCGCCATCGCACGGCGCACGCCACGTAATGGTTCAGCACCTGGAATGCTGGTAGTACGAGCTTGATTTGCCTCTGCAAGTTTAGGCTGAGATTTTGCTAATTTCACATCATTTGCGGTAATGCGTCCATTGGGGCCTGTACCAGTAATCGTAGTTAAATCCACATTTAAACTTTTAGCCAGCGCTCGCACGGCGGGAATAGCTTGAATGCTATCGGTGGTTGAAGATTTGGGTATAATGCCCATGGGATTTTCGTTAATCACTTCATTCGCAACTTTAATATTCCCGACTACCGTGCCAGAATCTTCTTTCACCGTATGATGACTATGACTGGTATCCGCGATGCCATCGTCTACGGTAAATTCAAGCAACGGATGTCCCGTTTTAATAATATCGCCCACTTTACCGTAAAGTTTTTGAATGGTACCCGCACGAGGTGAGGGCACTTCTACCACCGCTTTGGCAGTTTCCATGGCAGCAATTGGTTGATCGAGTTCTACCGTGTCGCCTTCTTTGATAAACCATTGGTGAATTTCCGCATCGGGTAAACCTTCGCCTAAATCGGGTAAATTAAAAATTTTCATGCAAACTCCATGACTTTGTTAACGGCATTGATAATGCGTTGTTCATTGGGAATATAATATTTTTCATTTTTAAAATAAGGCATTGGGGTATCGTATCCCGTCACGCGTTGGATGGGCGCTTGTAAATCCAACAAGGCGTGTTCGGCAATATTTGCGGCAATTTCCGCGCCAATTCCACCTGTTTTCGCCGCTTCGTGCACGATCACGCAGCGTCCAGTTTTAGTGACGGAATTTAAAATAGTTTCCATATCAATTGGTTTTACCGTCGCCACATCAATTACTTCTGCACTGATACCGTGCTGGTGTAATAATTCTGCGGCTTTTAAAGTTTCGGTTAATTGCGCTCCCCAAGAAACTAACGTGACGTCACTGCCTTCGCGTAACACAAAACACGTGTCTAGGGGTAGTGCTTTTCCATCATCGGGAACATTTTGTTTAACGAGACGATAAATACGCTTTGGCTCTAAAAAAATGACTGGATCCGGATCGCGAATGGCGGCTAACAATAATCCATAAGCACGAGCAGGCGAGGAGGGGATCACGACACGCACCCCAGGAATGTGAGCAAAAATCGCTTCGGTACTTTCTGAATGATGTTCGGGTGCGTGAATGCCACCGCCAAATGGTGCGCGAAATACCGCAGGACACGATAAGCGCCCGCGCGTGCGATTACGCATGCGTGCGGCATGATTAATGATTTCATCGTAAGCGGGATAAATAAATCCCATGAATTGAAATTCAGCCACCGGTTTCAAACCTTGCACCGCCATGCCCACGGCAAGACCTGCAATCATCGATTCAGCGAGTGGGGTATCCATTACGCGCTCTGGGCCGAATTTATCGAGCAAACCTAAAGTAGCGCGAAAAACCCCACCATTTTTGCCAATGTCTTCGCCGAGCACCATTACGGTTTCATCGTGTTTCATTTCGTAAGCCAGTGCTTGAGTCACTGCTTCGACTAAAGTAATTTCTGGCATATTATTCTCCTATGGCAACCAATTCGGCGTATTGATCGGCAAGTGCGTCGGGTAATTGGGCATAAAGATAATCGAGCATTGCTTCCGGTGGTTGGGGTGGGCGACTTTCGTATTCTGCCACGGCGTCTTGTATTAATTGTTTTATTTCATTATCGAGTGCCGTTTCTTTGGCCTCATCCCAAACATTTTGTGCCGTTAAATAGAGTTTTAAACGCAGGATCGGTTCTTTTTTCCAGGCTTCATCGGCGATGGCTTTATCGGCATAGCGTGACGCATCGTCTGCTGTCGTGTGATCGCATAAGCGATAAGTAATCGCTTCAATAACACTTGGACCTTTGCCTTGACGTGCGCGTGCTAGCGCATTATTCATGGCGTGAGTCACCGCAATCACATCGTTACCATCGACTCGCTCAGAGTGAATGCCAGCCGCAATGCCTTTTTGAGCGAGAGTTTGGGTAGCGGTTTGTTTGGTGATTGGCACGGAAATCGCCCATTGATTATTATTAATCACAAATACGGTAGGTAAATTCCAAATACCCGCCACATTTAAGGCTTCGTAAAAATCGCCTTGAGAGGTACCGCCATCGCCAATGACGGAAACCGAAACGCGAGGTTGTTTGCGATATTGAAACGCTTTGGCAATGCCAGCGGCATGCAAGCACTGAGTGGCAATTGGCACACACAGCGGCATGTCTTGGCGCGCATCTTGAAAATCGCTGCCGCGTTCATCACCGCCCCAGTAGGAAAAAATGTCGGACAATTTTACCCCGCGTTGAAACATTGCAGCATATTCACGATAGGCAGGGCAGAGCACATCCTCTTTTTGCATAGCATGACCAATGCCAACACCAATCGCTTCTTGCCCCAGTGGTGAGGCATAGGTGCCGAGTTTTCCAGTGCGTTGTAACGCCACCGCTTTGGTATCAAATTGACGGGTGATTTTCATCCAACGATATAATTGAATTAAGGTATCGGTGTTTTTAGCAAATTCTGGCAAGTCTTGTAACACTTTGCCATTGGCATCTAAAAACGCTGAATAATGAATTTCAAAAGTGGCTGTTAGAGTCACTTTATATTACTCCTGTTATGAAAGACCTAAAATTTCTTTCGCCATTTTATCGACCACAAGATGCGTTGCTTGCTTATCGCGCTCAGAACGTGCAAAGACTTCTAATAAACGATCATAAATTTTTTCGAGATTGGCACGAATGGTTTCTTCACTTTCACCATAATATAAAGAGCACGCATAAATTAATCCACCGGCATTAATTAAATAATCGGGTGCGTAAAGAATATCTTTTTCAAATAAAATATTACCATGCTTGGGTTTTTCTAATTGATTATTCGCACAGCCGGCAATAATCGGTGCGTTAATTTTTCCGATAGTCTGATCGTTAATCGTGCCGCCGAGGGCGCAGGGCGCGAAAATATCGCAAGCAATGCTGGTAGCTTCATCAAGTGTGACAGGCGTTGCATTAAATTGTTGGACGCAATTTAATACAGCTTGTTGATTAACATCACACACGGTAAGCTTAGCACCGTGTTCGTGTAAAATTTTAGCGAGCGCAATACCCACTTGTCCAACACCTTGCAGGACCACATGAATGTTTTTAAAATCAGTTTTTTTCAATTTATATTCAAGTGCGGCTTTCATGCCATAAAAACAACCCATTGCGGTAAAAGGTGCAGGATTACCGCTGTGTCCTTGTCGAGTATTGCTGGCAACATAACTGGTTTTGCGCGCAATAATATTCATATCGGTTTCTGTGGTGCCGCTATCCATCGCTGTAATGTAGCGTCCCCCGATTTCTTGCACAAACTCACCGAAGGTTTCAAAAAATATTTCGCGATTATCGAGGGTTTTGGGTTTTAAAATAACGGATTTACCGCCGCCTAATTTTAAATGCGCGAGTGCGGCTTTATAGCTCATCGATTGCGCCAAACGCATGACATCTTTGAGTGCCGAGAGGGTGTTAGGATATTCGATAAACCGACAACCCCCAAGGGCAGGTCCGAGCTTAGTATTGTGGATCGCGACAATGGCGTGTAAGCCAGTTTTTTTATCGCGTTTAAAATGAATATCTTCAAATTGAAATTCTTCCATTAAAGTAAACAAATCACCATTTTCTGTGTTGCTAAGCAACATGTCAGTGGGTTTTGCTTCTAACGCCGCCATGGATTTTATCCTCTCAATAGATAGTTTGAGCGTCAGAGTAACAGAATTAAAAAACTTGTAAATCCTTTGACATAATATTTTTATAGATCCCCAATAAAAGAAATGGTATGTTGCAGTGCGTAGCCTGTAGTCCATAGCCTGAAACGTAGCGCAAGCCGTAGCGTGGAACGTAGCGCAGCCGTAGCCTGGAACGTAGCGCAGCGAAGATCCAGGATCCAAAGTAAAAAAATACTTCGATCTTTAAATTTTACGTAAATAAGATTAAGATTTTTTTATTAAGAATTGGGTTATGTGGCGATCGAAGTTTTTTTGATCCTGGATCTTCGCTGCGCTACGTTCCAGGCTACAGGCTGCGCTACGTTCCAGGCTACATGCTACGCTCCGATCCAGGCCAAAATTCCCAAAACATCAACCGAGGAGATGTTGACGATGAAATTGCTAATGCGTTTAACGATATTCACTTTTTTATTTATTTCTTGTTTTGCCTTCGCAGCAACTCCCGCGCAGCCGATTTTAAATCAAGTGAGTTTTCAATTAAAGGCGGAACAATGGGCGAGCACACAATCGGCAAAAGTTACGGTCATGGTGAATGCTTCATTAAATACCGGTGGTTTGGAACAAATTCATGCCCAACTACTCAAACAATTAACGCAATTATCGGCGCAAGGTGAGTGGCATATTACGCGTTTTTATCGCAATCAAGATCAATCCGGGTTGGAAAATTTACAAATCAGTGCTGAAGCACGGTTGCCCAATAACGCGTTAGCGAATTTACGCGATGTCGCAAAAAAAATCAGTAAACCGGGGGAAACGTTTACCATTCAAGCCATCGATTATTCCCCGTCACTGATGGAAGTTGAAAAAGTGCGGAGTCTATTACGCAATTCGATTTATCAGCAAGCGCAAGACGAATTAACTCGTTTAAATAAAATTTATCCCGATGCGCATTTCACCTTGCACGCCATTGATTTTAATCCCATGCAAATTATGCCGATGGCCCGCATGACCAATGAGTTAGTGCGCGTCTCACCCACGCAAAATAATGCCGCTGATGCCACACTGGCAATTAACGACAAAATCACCATGATGGCGAATATTCAATTAGCGTCGGTGATGCATGCTAATAATTAATTATCCGCGGGTTTTCGCGCATCGCGGTGCCAGTGCGTATTGCATTGAAAATACTCTCACGGCCATGCGCTATGCTGCTGAATTGGGCGCCACCTGGGTTGAGCTTGATGTGCAATTAACGCGAGATAATCACGTGGTAGTATTTCATGATGAGAATTTAATTCGTTTATGCGGATTGAAAACCACGATCGCTGGCAGCACGCTTAACGAGTTACAAAAAATAACGTTTGCCAATTCGGATGAAGTCATTCCAACGCTGGCAGAAATGTTACGAGTACTCGCCGAGCAGCGTTTAAGCGTGAATGTTGAAATTAAACTACCCTCGCATGACTTGGAAAGCTTAGTTAAAAATACCTTAACCCTTATTCAAACTTATGAAGCAGCGTTACCAAACCCCGTGATAGTCTCCAGTTTTTCGTGGGAGGCTTTAGCACTGCTACGTGAATTCGATGCCGAGATTGCCATCGCATTATTAAGCATGCGCGATAAAAAAAATCTGCTCGCAACCGCTAAAGCATTAAATGCCTGCGCCATCCATATCGCTGCCAATGCTGTCACCCCAAAGCTTATTCAAGCGTGTCACGCTGAACATCTCAAGGTCGGCGTGTTTACCGTGAATGAAAAGGCGCGCGCGCAGCAATTATTTACGATGGGGGTGGATGGGGTGTTTAGTGATGTGGTGGATCGGTTGGGATAAATAATTGAATATTTAATATATTTAAGAGAAAATCATTCATTGAATTTAGTAGTTATGAAGAGCAAGGTCATAATTTAATAATAAGTAGAATTTTTGTCATATTTAGTTCATGTTTTGAGTGTATAGTTAAAACGTAAAAAGCATTTCACAGTCTGAATTAACTGAAAGTGAAACATGCAAAAAAAATAAAAGTAAATTTCAAAATTAATTTAAGGGGTTACTATGCTAGGTGGTCATGAAGAAATCTTTCAATTTGATGAGGATTTATCCAACTCTCAAGCATTACCAACAACACCAATGTCTCTCGCAACACCATTATCTACTCCTAACAATAGTACAGCGAATTCATCGTTTAATTTTCATTCTGAAGATATAAATACTAATAAATCGGGCGCATCAACAGATAGTGAGTGCCCTCATAATAGTACGAGCCATAATGCTAACCTATCCAGGCCTTCTTCTCATACCATGCTTGTTCGTAAACCAGGAAATGGTTCTTCAAAATCAAAGCTATTTCCTATAGCTTCAAAGTTTGGAACACCTCTTTCTAGCTACACAGAAAGTCAATTCAAAAAAAATGCCGAATCTTGCGTAGTAGCGGAGGCACCACCCTCACCAACACTAACAGAAGATGAGCAATATGAATTATCTCATCATGGAATAAATACTTCCGATTATCAATTTTTTACCAAATTCCAACAAGCTGAATTAGTTTTTCAAAATAGTCATCCTACCCACTCTAATCAATCTCTTACTGGGCATCAGGTGGTTGGTTATGCAAATTCCTCTAACGACTTACCAAATAATACTCAATCTATTTTATCTTGTTTGAAGGATACTCATTCTTCTTCTTATGGTTCGGAAGCTGAATCCAGCTATGACAATACTAAACCTTGTAGTGGTGGTGGATTTAATACAGGTTTTTTTGACTTAGAAGAAGTTGATAACTCATCTTATAAGTCAGATCTTGAAGAAGACCCAGAGGATGTCCAATTGCCGCAGTTAGGTTATCAATTAGAAAAAGAGCCTGAGAAAATCATGGAGCAATCTAACTCTAATGGGGGGGGGGCGGACAACACAAAGCCCAGAATCACCTGGTATTACTACTAGTAATACCCCTAGCCAAAAGAAGATTCAATCAACTTCCGCACTGTCAACCCCTGCACCAGGATTGAAAACACAACAATCGAATACGTAATCGTAATAATCTCATCCTTCACCGGCCCGTCGGGGAGGGATAGCGCAAGCGCAATGGAAATGCCGCCGCGCAATCCTCCCCAGGTCATGATCATCACAGCACGATGTTTAAATTCTTGATATTTTCCCCACCACACCAGCGGCGCATAAACGCTAACCAATCTCGCCAGTAATACAATGGGAATGGCAAACAATGCCGAGTAAATCGCCGCGTGACTCACTTGTAAACGAATTAATTCCAAACCAATTAACATGAATAAGAGCGAGGTTAATACTTCATCGATCATTTCCCAAAAGCCATCGAGCAATTGCACGGTACGTTTGGCGATTAAGCCATGGCGTAACGCAGATCCCACCATTAATCCTGAAGTTACCATGGCAATGGGGCCGGAGCAGCCGATTTGTTGCACCAATAAATAACCGCCGCTGACTAAGCTTAAGGTGATTAATATCGCCACTTGCAAATTATTCATGCCTTTTAAAAAGCCGATGGTCACATAACCTAATAGGATTCCACAGACTAAACCTCCGCCTAATTGTTGGATGAATAACAGTAAAATGCTGTAGCCAGAAAGTGTCGAACTTCCCGTATAAAACGTTAACATAATGCTGAATAATACAATGCCGATACCATCGTTATATAACGATTCACCGGCAATTTTAATTTCAAGTTTTTTAGGGGCATTAGCATTTTTTAAGGCGCCGAGTACGGCAATCGGATCGGTGGGGGAAATTAAAGCGCCAAAGGTTAAACAATCAATGAGCGGAAAATAGATATTAAATAATCGTGAAAGATAAAAAATTAAAAAGCCAGTGACCAAGGTTGAAATAATTACTCCTACAGTTGCAAGCATAAAAATAATGTATTTGTGTTCGGCAAGTTCGGCGGTATTAATGTGAAGACTACCAGCGAATAATAAAA
>JAHCLG010000040.1 GCA_026125385.1 Legionellales bacterium | reverse complement strand
TTGACTTAAAAAATAGTCAAAGAAATTACGTTTTTTTCATTTCTCATTTTATGAATATCATTTTTTTAGACAGTGTGTATCGAAATATTCCCTAACCTTAAGTGTTTCGTTTTCCTGGGGATGAATCCACGCCCACATATTTATAAAATATTGAGTTAACATATCAAAATTCATTTTGCGTAAAGTATCTTTGGGATCATTTTTTATGGCTTGAGCTTGAGCTTGACAATCTGCGATTATTATCATTATTTTAAGTAAATTAGTTATTTCTTCAGCTTGAAATTGATCATCTACTATTGCTGTCATTGTTTTAAGTAAATCAGCTATTTCATCTACTTCTTGTTGGGTTAAATCTGAATTTTCTGCGGTGGTATTAATAAGTAAATAATCATCATCATCAGTTTCAGTGAAAGCCAATTCTGGAGTTTGATCGAATCCATTCATAATTTCCATCCTCCTTGTGAACTTGTTTAAATATAACACAGAAATATTAAAGAAATATTGCAAACTATTTTTTTATCCTACTATTTCAAAGAAAATTTGCTCTATTACCATCAGTTACCTCCCACCCAAAATCTCCCTTCATCCTCTTCAATTTTGTCAATCAACTCGATATACTGCCTCTTTAATGAGTATAGGAATAGACAACATGCGATTTGAAGAAGGTGTGAAATTAGATTTTAAAGATGTATTAATTCGTCCTAAACGTTCCACGTTGCGTTCGCGTAAAGAAGTGGACGTCAGTCGGCATTTTACATTTCGTCATTCGAATTTAACGTGGGAAGGCGTGCCGATTATCGCGGCGAACATGGATCACACCGGCACGCTTAACATGGCGAAAGTATTGTATCGCTCTAAACTCAGTGTCGCGTTAGCAAAATTTACTCCCGAAAAAGTTTGGCAAACCCTAGCGGCAGAAAATCCTAACCTTGCCCAGCATTGTTTTGTCAGCAGTGGTACCAGTGATGAAGATTTTGTGAATTTACAAACCATCGTCAATGCCGGTTTAACCTCGTTAATTTGCTTGGATGTTGCGAATGGTTATTCTGAGCATTTTGTCGATTTCGTGCGAAAAACCCGCGAAAAATTACCCAATAGTGTGATCATGGCCGGTAACGTGGTCACGGGTGAAATGGTTGAAGAATTACTGTTATCTGGTGCCGATATCGTCAAAATAGGGATTGGGCCTGGTTCTGTTTGTACCACGCGCGAAAAAACCGGCGTGGGCTATCCGCAATTATCCGCAATTATTGAATGCGCCGATGCCGCACACGGACTCGGTGGACATGTCTGTGCCGATGGGGGGTGTTCAGTGCCGGGCGATGTCGTTAAAGCATTTGCCGCAGGAGCCGATTTTGTCATGTTAGGCGGAATGTTATCCGGTCACGATGAATGCGAAGGCGAAATTCTGGAGCAGAATGGCGAAAAGCATATGCGTTTTTATGGCATGAGTTCTGCCGAAGCCATGCAGCGCCATCGCGGACAAGTCGCGGAATATCGCGCCAGTGAAGGACGTTCAGTCAATGTGCCGTATCGCGGACCGGTGGAAAATACCGTACAAGACTTACTCGGCGGCTTGCGCTCAGCCTGCACCTACGTGGGTGCTGCGCGCTTAAAAGAATTATCGAAACGCACCACCTTTATTCGCGTCTCACGGCAATTAAACGAAGTGTTCACGCAATACCAAGTGAAATGAGCGGAAGTTTCTTTTACGCTCAAAACTCATTGAGTAGGGTTTCTGAAAATAAAATTGTTCAGCCGTTTCTATCAAGATAATAGGGCGTGTTGACAATTCGCTATGCTGAGACGTAGCTTGTTGATTTTTGAGCACTAACGCGCAGTTTACACGAAGTAAATGAGCAGCGGAGCACAAAAAATCAACGAGATACGGCCAGCAGAGTAGAATTGTCAACGCCCTAGGCGGCTGAACAAGCGATGAGAGACGCGTATGGAATGGTCGCCAAAAAATTCATTGCTAATGGCCATATTTTCGAGCATAATTGTGCTATCAATTTTCATTGAGGTTTTAAGGTCGTGAACAACTAATCTTTTTTTAATGTCTTTTTGGTCAACCCATTCATTAAAAGAGATTTATCATGACGACACCTTATATCGCACTTCATCACGTCTCATTTCAATTTCCGCAATCATCACTAGCGCTCAAGGATATTTCTTTGTGCTTTAATCCATTAAAATATGGCATTGTCGGTGACAATGGCGCGGGAAAAACAACGCTATTGCGGCTCATGCGCGGAGATCTTTTACCACAACGTGGAAGTATTCAGCACACAGGCTCAATCGCGTGGGCACCGCAATTACATCCTGAGCACGATCCGGCAGCAAGCATTGGCGATATTTTAGGCGTGAGCGCCTTGCAGTTTGCAAAAGAGCGTATTCTACAAGGCATGGGGAATGACAATGATTTTTTGATCATGGAAAATCATTGGGATATTGATTTGCGGATTGAAAATGCCCTGTGTTACTTTAATCTCTGGCCAATTAATCTTGAACACAGATTTGCTGAACTCAGCGGGGGGCAAAAAACTAAATTATTACTGGCCAAAACGCTGATTTTTTCTCATGATTTTTTACTATTCGATGAACCCACTAATAATTTAGATAAAGCGACACGTGAGAGTTTATATCACTATTTAGAGGAAACTGCTGCGGGTATTATTGTGGTAAGCCATGATCGCGCATTATTAAATAAAATGGATCGCATTATTGAAATCACTCACAAAGGCATTGTTGAATATGGTGGAAATTACGATTTTTATTATGAACAAAAACAGTTAATTCTTAATGCGCAACAACACGCTGTGCAAACCCAAATTCAACGTTTAACCACGACGAAAATAAGCGCGCAAACTCGCTTAGAACGCCATCAACAAAGTCAAGCACGCGGTAATAAAGCCAAGAAAAAGCAAATTCAAGCCAAAGGGTGTTACGATAAAATTGAATTAAAATCGAAGCAAGGGCGCAGTGAAAATACCAATCAGCGGATTCGTAAGCAAGCACAACGAAAATTAGCCGCCGTAAATGAAGCTTTAGAGCATGCTAAAAATCAACTCGAAATTAAAGAATCCATTCATGCAAGGTTAGACACAACTTCCACGACTCCATCGAAGATACTAATGACCTTAGAAAACGTGGGTTTTGCTTATCCATCTAAACCTGAATTAATTAAAGCATTTAATTTAACAGTAACAGCGAATCAGCGCTTGGCGATTAAAGGAAAAAATGGCTGTGGTAAATCCACATTACTAAAATTAATGTTGAAAATACTCACGCCCAGTTCTGGCAAAGTATTAATTAATGTCGATCACATGGCGTATTTTGATCAGGAAGTCAGTTTTTTAAATCCCAAACTTTCTATTCTGGAAAATTTTCTCAACCTTAATGCTACTGCCAATGAATTTGAGGCTTATTCTCGCCTGGCAGAATTTAATTTTCGCAATCAAGCGGCGCAAAAAAAAGTGGCAGCATTAAGTGGGGGTGAACGAATGCGAGCGGGACTCGCGGTAAGCTTGATGTCCAACACGCCACCGCAATTAATTTTATTGGATGAGCCAACCAACCACTTGGATTTGCGATCATTAGTCGCGGTGGAAAATAGTTTAAAAGCGTACTCTGGCGCTATAATTGCAGTATCTCACGATGAAACGTTTTTAAAAAATATTGGGATTGAAAATGATATATTGCTATGAGTTTGGTGATAGTCTATATTTTTTTAAAACAATTGGATTCTGAAAATGGTTTCGGTTAATATTGGTTCACAATAAATACCTTAGAGAGAATTTTATGGCAATAACCTTTTTTGATAACGAAAATAATGTTGAAATTCTTGCGGAAGATGAAGCAAGAAAAACTTTAAGAAAAATACTTGATAAACTTAATAACACCCTGGAAGTTATTAAAACTCTTACTAGCAATTCATCATACTTTAATAATGATATACTGAACAATTTTAAAAAAAGTATAAAAAATGTCACAGAATGTTCTGTTGAATTCGAGCTCGGCAGTGTGTTTGCTGGATTAAAGCTTCATTTTGAGGATATTAGCGTTCGTACCCAGATTTTGTTAAACGATTTTAATGAATACGAAGACTACGATACGGAGGAAGAGTACGAAGAGTGCGAAAATATAATAGCCGCGCTAAACACCACCAAAAAAGTAGTGAAGCAATTTTATAACTTGTCCAGCAATTTTTCTCAGTCTACTTATAACTTTGCAAAAACACCTAAAGTGGGATGATATACTTTTCACACTTGAATTTTAGGCTTTGTTGTTAAGTATAAAAATACGAGGGAGTGTACACTGAAATACATGCGCATCATGGAGTAATCGTAAAACATTATGACAATCACTGAAATTAATCCATTAGCCACCCGCGAATTGCGTCAAGCCATTTTGCGTCCTCATCAAACCCTGGATGAATTAGTGTATCCAGGGGACATGGCGGAAATGACGAAACACTTTGGTCTGTTTCAGCAGAATGAATTACTCGGCATTATTTCCATCTATCAAGAAGCGATTGCGCATGCCAACGCTGATACTCAAGCCTGGCGTATTCGCGGTATGGCGGTGGTGCCAGCATTGCAAGGGCGAGGTCTTGGAACTGCTTTAGCGCGGCATGCGCTTGACTATTGTCAATCACAAGGGGCGAGTGTGGTCTGGTGTCATGCCAGAACCTCGGCGCATAAGTTTTATCTTCGCTTAGGGTTTTGCATTTTAGGCGAAGAATTTGTTATAAAGGATATTGGACCCCATTATTTAATGTTAAAGGAATTCACCAAATGAAAGAATGGATTATTCTCACCGTGGGAGTTGGCTTGAGCTGTGTCTTTGTTTTATTGTATGTTTTTCTCGATAATCAACCGGCACCTCATTTAAAACAATGCGATTTATACGTGCAAGCCAACCGTGCTTGGTGTGGTCACACCTTAGAGTTCAACTTAATTCACCCGCAACACCAAGAACACCTAGGCCAACTTTACATCCCACCCACTCATCCAGAAAGCGCCTATTTCACCGTTAAAAAACCTTGCGAGGATTTTACTCACAGCACGCTACAAGCCAAACTACAGGATGAAGATACGGTGTGGCTGAGCAGCACATTAACCATCCAGCACGATCGCGTGGATTTGCATTTCCCTCAAGATTTTAATGCACCAGAACACCCAGCGATAGCAGCGGAAATTTGTCAGTCGCCGTAAAATCGGGTAAGCTACGTTCACTATTGTTGTTAACAAAAAATAAGAAAAACTATGTTATCGAAAATTACTATAACTCTACCCGGCTCTAGCCGCGCAGAAGTTGATTTAAGCAGTGTTCAAATTTCTATTCCCAGTTTAGGTAAACACATATTTTCAGATCGAGTTGCGTTTGGATGTCATGGTGTTGTTATGAAGATTAAACGGGCTGATAATGAAAACTCTCAACTATCGCTGGCAGTAAAGATTTTTACTGATATAACACAGGATTTTACTTCATTAATTAAATTATGTTACAAAGAAATTGATGGATATTTCTTATTTGATGCTAATTTCAGTACGACTTTTGCAACCACTAAGAAAGCTCTCCAACTTACTATTAAACCACCACAGTCAGAGTGCATATATTCTTTGCCAGGATTTGTGATGCCCTACTATGAAATGCCAACACTGTTTGGTTATTTAAATAAAAAATCTCAAGAGGGAGGAACTACAACAAATGATATTTTAGTGATTTTATTAAAAATCATGGAGCAATATCAAGTTCTGATTGATAGAAAGCAAGTACATGGAGATTTACATCTTGAAAATATTTTATATGACGGAAATCAAGTTAAATTTTGCGATTTTCAAATGATGGTGCCATTAGGCACAGTGATTCCATGTCCTCTAAGGTTCCAAAAGCCTATGATTTATAGGGATTCGATTCTTTTGGCTGAAACTAATAGAACTTCTTATTTGGCAGATCATTCACAAGACATCTTTTGCTTACTAGCAGTACTATATTTAGCACGAAAAAAATATAAGATTATTTTTTCCGATTCACTAAATAAATTATTCGATTGGTATCTAAGGCCGAATGTGAATGAGCGTGGATCAGTAAAGTCTTTAAAAGGATATTTGGAGGTTTTGATTAAATATGAGTCTACCGATAGTGATTTAACCAATCTTGAAAGTCAACGGATGAAATATATATTAGAAATTAGGAATGATTGCCCGGATAATTTAATAGGATTGAAAAGGTTGGAAATTTTGCAAGCTTTTAAAACAGCAGCTTTATATAAAATATCGAAATGGTCTTTAATACCTGCGCATATTGAGGTAGCGCATATCGTCTCTAGAAGATTTATAAAATACGTAACCAACTTAGTTAAATTCAACGAAGAAAGAGATGTTTATCAACTCATTATGAAAATGGATAATTTAATTCATGAGCTTGCGAGATGTATTAATAATGAAGATGATAAAATAATATTTAACACTATATGTCGAATTTATCTTTTTAATGATGATCATTCCATTCGTCATGACTCATCAATTTTGCAAATTGAAGGTGATAACTTAGGGGGTTTCATCAAAAATAATATCGATTCAAAAATAACTATAATCCTTACGCTTCAGCAATTGATAAATTTAGTTAGTTCTTGCGTGGTAGATAACTTAACATATGCGAATCTATTTTTTTCAAAATGTGATGATCCGAATTTAACAGTGAAAATCACTAAGATTAATTTTTTTCCGACAAGAGTTGAGTCTTTTGAAGAGTCTTTAAGAATATTGGATTATTTTATCTATATACTTAACGAAAATAATAAACTTGTTGAATATCCATTAGACTTTTTGAGTTTTCTACATGATTGTTACTCTGTGCGTAATTTCGAGACATTCAATAGCATAATCAATGAATATAAATCAAAAATACAGGTTATCTTAAAAAAATGTGAATCTCTCGATGCTGGTAATGGCAATAATGATCAATCTGCAAGAGAAAAATACGGTAAAATATTGGCCACTGCTATTCAGTTGAGAGTTGCAATTATCAATTTAGTTGGCATTAAAGCTGAGAGTCAGCTTGCTAACATAACCTTTTCGATTTTTAATGAGCTAAAGTCGGCTCATGATATAGTTGAAGTATTAAATGTCTGTTCGACATTAACCGAAGTCATTAAGAGCTTAAAAGGAAAAATCCCAAATGAGTTAGATTTAAATCTATTGCTTAAAGCGTTATGGGATCATAAAAATCAAATTTATAGTTATTCAAAAGAACTAACCGAAAATCAACTTCATCAATTTTGCCAATGCTATTTTGTTCATTATTCAGATATTGTTGATCTTATTCCACAAGAGAATGAGCAAAGTGAAACGCGAAGTTTGGAGACTTTTCATCCAAAAAATTTAAGTCTTTTGATCAAGAAGGTTTTAGAAAAACATAACGATTCTTCGAGACGAAGTTATATTTTTAATTTCATTGCAAACGCCTACCCAGTAAAATTACTTAGCGAAACGTTAGAGTCACTCTCTACATCCCTTCAAGATGATGCTACACAAGCACAACCCTCCGAGGCAAATCAAGCGGACATCAAACAACAAGCAGCAACGATTAGTACTGAGAGTGAGAACGAAGTGCGGAGAGGATTATGGAGCAGATTAATGAATTTGAGTGCTTCTTCAGCAATCAATGGCGACACTTCACAACTTTCAACTCCAACCTTAAGACGCACTACGACACATGTATGAAACCATTAAAGTATTTTCACCACTAACCGATAAGATGAGTATGGTCAGATGAGTTTCCAACACGACCTGGGGTAGCAATGTAGTGTGTGCAATGAGCGTTGGAACTTATTCGATACCTAATGTTTTATTATCTAACGGCAAATGATATTGCAAATGATTCTGTAGCTGATTACACAAGCTGCGATACGCTTGATTTTTAGGATCGTTTAAATTCATGCTACTACACGCTTGTTGCAATTCTTTGATTCGATCGCTACGCAATTTAGCCATTTTTTGTTGATGTTCTCGTTGCTGTTGCTGCAGTAATTGTTGATTTAATAAATTTTGGGTGCGCTGTGCTTGCAATAATTGTTGTTGCTGCTGTTGCAAAATAAACTCTTGCGCCGCTGTATTATTATTACCGGTACTGATCCCAAGTATGGTTGCACCAACACCAGGTTGACTCAGATTATTATTGCTCGTAATCACCGTGATTCCATAAACAGGCATCATCAACAAAAATGCTATTGTTAATGCTAAGCGTTTCATATTCTGTCTCCAGTGTTAACCCAGTAACGATTTTCCAGCCTTACGTTTATCTTCCGATTGTCGAAATACGGTGAGCACATGCCCGATGAGTTGGATGATAATCGCATTACTGCGACGTGCCAAACTTTCTATTATCTCCATACGTTCACTGCGATCGCCGGCATTGACTTTAATTTTAATTAATTCATGCGCGGTGAGCGCGATATCAATCTCGTTGATAACCGCATCAGATAAGCCATTGTTACCGATAATCACCACCGGCTGTAAATGATGCGCCAATTTTTTTAATTGAGTTTTTTGCGTTGGAGTAATTTGCATGGTATAACAGTCTCAAATAACAGAATGGCACTAATATACCATAATTATGTATTGAGCAACATGCATGTCAAAATCCAGTAAACGTTGGTTACAAGAACATTTTACCGATCCCTACGTCAAATCTGCCCAGCAACAAGGTTATCGCTCGCGCGCAGCATTTAAATTATTAGAATTGCAAGAGCGCGACCAGGTAATAAAACCGGGTCACTGTGTCGTCGATTTGGGTGCCGCACCGGGTGGATGGTCGCAAGTGGCAGCAGAATTAGTTGGAAAACAGGGGCGAGTTATCGCCTTAGATATTTTACCGATGCCCGCGCTTAATGATGTTACGATTATTGAAGCCGATTTCACCAGCGATTTAGCTTTAAGCGAATTACAACAAGCGTTGCAGCAACACACCGTCGATGTTGTTTTATCCGACATGGCGCCAAACATTAGCGGCCATAAAGACGTCGACCAAGCGCGTGCCTATTATCTAGTCGAGTTAGCCTTAGCATTTGCCGAAGAACACTTACGCTCAGGCGGTAATTTCGTGGCAAAAGTATTTCAAGGCAGTGGTTTTGACGAATTCTATCGCACATTACCGAGTCATTTTAAACGTGTACTGGTGCGTAAGCCCAAATCCTCCCGTGCGCGCTCTAATGAAATTTATATTGTGTGTTTAGACAAGCGATAAGTTGCTGTTGCTTGAATATTTAATTACTATATTCAACAGACCCAAATATTACGAGGTACATTACTTTGAACGACATGGTCAAGAATCTTATCTTATGGTTGATCATTGCGGTGATTTTAATTTCTGTGTTCAGTCACTTCGGTCCGCATCAAGCCAATCTCAAAACCATTCCGTATTCCACCTTTATTAAAGACGTTAAAGATAATAAAGTCAGTTCAGTGATGATTGAAGATCGCATCATCATGGGCAAAATGACGGATGACACGGCATTTACTACCTATATCCCCGTCGCCTTTGACGACATGTTATTAAACGACTTATTTCAAGGCGGTGTGCAAGTTGCGGGTAAACCACCTGAACAACCCAGCTTATTAGTTCATATTTTTATAAATTGGTTCCCCATGTTGCTGCTGATTGGCGTATGGATTTTCTTTATGCGCCAAATGCAAGGCGGTGGCGGACGAGGGGCGATGTCCTTTGGACGTTCGCGTGCGCGTTTGCTCGGCGAAGATCAAGTCAAAGTCACCTTTGCCGATGTCGCGGGTGTGGATGAAGCTAAAGATGAAGTGCAAGAAATTGTGGAATTTCTTCGTGATCCCAGTAAATTTCAAAATTTAGGGGGTCGAATTCCTCGTGGCGTTTTATTAGTAGGTCCTCCGGGAACCGGTAAAACATTGCTCGCCAAAGCTGTTGCTGGCGAAGCAAAAGTACCTTTTTTCACTATTTCAGGTTCTGACTTTGTGGAAATGTTTGTGGGCGTGGGCGCATCGCGAGTGCGCGATATGTTTGAACAAGCGAAAAAGCACGCACCTTGTATCGTATTTATCGATGAAATCGACGCGGTGGGTCGTCATCGTGGTGCGGGTCTTGGGGGTGGTCACGATGAACGTGAACAAACACTTAACCAATTATTAGTAGAAATGGATGGATTTGAAGGCAATGAGGGTGTCATCGTAATGGCAGCCACCAACCGGCCTGATGTTCTTGATCCCGCATTATTGCGACCTGGTCGTTTTGATCGTCAAGTTGTAGTACCGCTTCCCGATATTAAAGGCCGTGAAAAAATCTTAAAGGTTCATATTCGCAAAGTACCCGCCGCAGAAGATGTGAAACCCCTGAACATTGCACGCGGAACGCCTGGATTTTCTGGGGCCGATTTAGCTAATTTAGTCAACGAAGCCGCGTTATTTGCCGCACGTGCCAATAAACGCGAAGTGACGATGCTCGAATTTGAGCGCGCAAAAGATAAAATCATGATGGGTGCAGAACGCAAATCCATGGTCATGAATGAAAAAGAAAAGAAATTAACCGCCTATCACGAAGCGGGTCACGCGATTGTCGGCTATTTAGTGCCCTCGCACGATCCCGTGTATAAAGTTACGATTATTCCACGTGGCCGCGCCTTGGGTGTGACTATGTATCTGCCCGAAGAAGATCGCTACAGCTATACCAAAGAGCGTTTGGAAAGCCAAATTTCCAGTTTATTTGGTGGACGACTTGCTGAAGAAATTATTTTTGGCGCAGAGAATGTGACGACGGGCGCATCCAATGACATTCATCGTACCACCGAATTGGCGCGGAGCATGGTGATGAAATGGGGTTTATCCAAATTAGGGCCGCTCACTTTTGGCGAAGAAGATGGCGAAGTGTTTTTGGGTCATCAAATGACAAAACACAAAGAATTTTCTGAAGGTACCGCTGCCGCCATCGACGATGCCATTCGTGAAATTATTCAACGTAATTATGAGCGCGCTCAACAGTTATTAACGCAAAATTTAGATAAATTACACGTGATGGCTGAAGCGTTGATTCAATATGAAACTATCGATGATAAACAAATCCAAGAAATCATGGCAGGAAAAAAACCTAGTCCGCCCTCAAGTTGGCAAGAAGATAATGATAGTAACGATAAACCCAGCGCGCCTGCTGAGCAATTGGTGATTTCTGATAACAAAGAACAACCACGCAATATCGGCGATCATCCAGCGAGTGAGGCGTAGAAATTCACTAATCCAAAAAAGAGCTGTGTTTACAGCTCTTTTTGTTTTAGTAGATTAATCAATTTAATAATTGTCTCTTCTTGAGAGCTTAATAATTTTTCTTTTGTAAATTCTTTTTGATAATGTTGGTCTTCGCTTTATCATTTTGTAATATCTCACAACTCTGGGATTGCTCCATAGGCGCCAGCCATGTATTTTGCATAAAAGTTATCATCATTACGTATACCTTCAACATCATCGAGTCGACAAGCTGAACTTTCACAATCTTCATTTTTTTGCACTAATGTAATTTGAGATTTATGGAGAAGATTAAGAATTTCGGCGGCATGGCAAGAAAAAATCAGTTGTGCGTTATGAGGATTTGTTTTTGAATGAGCGAATAATTCGAGAATAGGTTCCAACATATGTGGGTGCAGATCATTTTCAAGCTCATCGATAACTGCAACGCCACCATGAGCTAGAGTCGGGAGTAATTTTGCTAATAAAATATAAGCCGAACAGGTTCCACTCGATTCCAAAAGAAAGGATAAAATATATTCTTGATTACGGTTTTTATGTTTACCGTAAATTACCCAAGTTTTTTTCGTGTCATATTCCGATTGGATTTCTTTTTCTTCGAACTCGATCCCAGATAAACCCAGATCCCAGGAGCATAATAATTTTTGCATCTGTTGTTTGATAGTTTTATTATTATCTTGAGCAAAATACTGTGTGGCTTCAATTAAAGCATTATTTGCCGCAGATAAACGTCCCCACATCGAAATATTGTTAGTAATAAAAGGCATTGCCAGACGTTTTGCTAATGGTACATTATATTGGGCTGCAGTAGAAATGAGTGATGCATTTTCTCGTACTTTTTGCGCTTCGTGCGGATTAAAATCAAAATCTTTTTGTTTGATTTTATATAGTTTTTTTTCTGTATTCCACTCTCGCGTAAAAACATAATTAAATCGCTCGTGTTTTTGAAATAATGCTTCATAAATAACTCGCTTCTGGGTGCAATGTAATTCATAACGCCACAATTTTTGATCGAATTCAAACAAGAGATAAAATTCTGTGGGACGGTTTGTAGCAGAAAAATGCGGAATAATTGGGATGTCTGATTCAGGGGTAATTGCTTGGAATGAATTGCTGATGAACCAACCTAGGAATGACAATGGTTTAAGCAGTGCTGTTTTACCGCTACCATTGGCACCGAGCACCCCCATCAGTTTAGAAATCCGCGTGCCATCTTTATTTTGATACATCCATTGGGTCAATTCAACTTTCTTATTAACAATTAGGGATACTTCTGTGTGTTCTTTAAAACTTTGGAAGTTGGTAAAACTATAGCTATGTATCATAAAATTCATCATTAACATGGATAATCAACGTAATTTTGTTGATTATAGCACTTTTTCGCTAAAATGACAGTATTTTAAAACAGTAACTATTTTATTGATGGTCTACTTTACAGTAGGTATTGATTCGATATACTCGTCAGAAAGTATGAAAGTTGTTATATCCTGCATCTCGCAGTGTTCGATAACGAGCTACTTTGCCATGAGTTTGTTGAAATGGAAATACGATGTATCAAAAAAATCAAGCATTTGAGTTTAAATCCCGTGAACCCCAATTATTTCAATGCGGGGATTTTTCTCTGGATTTATCGCGCCCACAAATTATGGGTATTTTGAATATTAATCAAGAGTCATTTTGCGCGAAAAATCGCAGTGATAATTTAGATGAGCTGATAGCCATCGCAAAAAAAATGGTGGCAGAAGGAGCCAGGATAATTGACGTGGGTGCTGAACCTACCAATCCACACATAGAAAAAAATATTACTGCGCAAAAGGAATTAGATAGCATTATACCGGTGATTACAGAATTACGCCGCGCTCTAAATGTTCCGATTTCTATTGATACGTCCGATCCTAGCGTCATGATAGCGGCGGTTAAATCTGGCGCTAATTTAATTAATGACGTGCGTGCTTTGCAAAAAGAACATGCGTTAATTACGGCGAAACAATTAAATGTGCCAGTGTGTCTCATGCATATGGCTTATCCTTTTGGTAAAAATCATCCTTTACAGTTTGCGGCGGATATTACCTCTGTCTATGAATTTTTACGCCAACGGGTGATGGTCTGTGTTAATGCAGGCATTGCTCGCCAGCAAATTTTAATCGATCCCGGTTTTGGCGGGGGGAATTTTGGTAAATCGCTTCATCAAGATTTAGCCTTGATGAATCAACTCGCGCTATTCACCCAATTGAATTTACCGATACTTATAGGCGTTTCCCGCAAATCAACGATTGGCGCTGTATTAGATCTTGCTGTGGATGAGCGGATCTATGGTAGTATTGCGCTTTCATTATTAGCCATTCACAATGGAGCGAAGATAATTCGTACCCATGATGTGAAAGAAACGGCACAAGCTTTAAGAATGTGGCAAGCAGCCATTGAGGAGAGTTAAATTGGCAAAAGTATTTGGCACGGATGGTATTCGGGCAGTGGTGGGCAGCCCCTTGATGAACCCACAATTTATCACCAAACTCGGTTGGGCTGTTGGACGCGTTTTAGCGAAAGCCGGAGATAGTAAAGTATTAATAGGAAAAGATACGCGAATTTCTGGCTACATGCTGGAATCGGCGATGGAGGCGGGATTAACCGCCGCAGGGGTTGAAGTGTTATTACTAGGACCCATGCCAACGCCAGCGATCGCGCATTTAACTCGTAGTTTACGTGCGCAAATTGGCGTGGTGATCAGTGCTTCGCATAATCTTTATGAAGATAATGGCATTAAATTTTTTTCTGCCCAAGGGGTAAAATTATCCGATGAAATTGAACGTCAAATTGAAAATATGATCGATCAACCTTTAGAAGTTGTTTCCTCACGTCATATTGGTAAAGCCTGGCGAGTGAATGATGCCGCAGCACGTTATATTGAATTTTGTAAAAGTCGTGTGGCTGATAATTTAGATTTTTCGCAATTAAAAATTGTGATTGATTGCGCCAATGGTGCAACCTATAAAATTGCTCCCAGCGTATTTAAAGAACTCGGTGCTGAAGTGATTGAGTTGGGCGTGAATCCTGATGGATGTAATATCAACGATAATTGCGGTTCAACTCGTCCTGAAATTCTCAGCACCATTGTCAAAGCTGAAAAAGCTGATTTAGGGATTGCCCTAGATGGCGATGGCGATCGCTTAATATTAGTCGATCACACGGGTGATGTGGTGGATGGCGATGAAGCTTTATACATCATCGTTAAAAATTATCTCGACACCAAATCCATGCAGGGCGGTGTGGTTGGCACATTAATGAGTAATATGGGTTTAGAGGTTGCGTTACGCGATCAGGGCATCGATTTTATTCGCACCAATGTGGGCGATCGCTATGTTAGCGCTGAATTGCAACGCTTAGGCTGGTTATTTGGCGGAGAATCTTCAGGACATATTATTTGTCGCGATACCACCACCACCGGAGATGGTATTATTTCGGCATTAAAAGTGGTGAGTGCTATGTTAAATACTGGGCGCACTCTTAGAGATTTGCGCCAAGGTATGCAAAAATTTCCGCAAACCATGATTAACGTGCGTTTAACCGATCCGACTGCCGCCGTTAATTCACCACAGATTATTAATGCCGTGCGAGATGTTGAATCACAATTAAATGGACACGGGCGTGTGCTCTTGCGCGCTTCGGGCACTGAACCCTTAGTGCGAGTCATGGTTGAAGGTGATGATCTGAATATGGTGAATGTATTGGCCACGCAATTAGCAGAATTAGTTCGCGCAACTTATCCTGCGATGTGAAAATAA
>JAHCLG010000039.1 GCA_026125385.1 Legionellales bacterium | reverse complement strand
GAGTTAGGCTCTGCTTCAATGCTCGCAAAACATCCGCTAGAAGGATGGACGTCCCAACAAGTTATCGAACACGCAAATCAATTGGGTCTAAAAACTCCTCGTAGCCAATTAATTCTTTGGTCAGGATTGGGGCGTGGTGATGCTGGTATTCGTTTGTCTCAAGAATATGCCGCGGCAAATGGTGGTGTGACGCTTGAAATGACTTCAGGTGGTAAATGGCTTGATCAAATGGATTTATTTGGTTTGGATTCTCCATTTTCACAAACTGAGGCGCGTGAAATTTGGTCAAAAGTATCAACGCAAATGATTCAGCATGCTAGTGGACAAGTAAGATCATTAATCGGTGAAGTTAACCCCTCCAGTGTTTATAGAGCTGAACAATCAGAGATATTTATGAATAGCAATATACTAGGTTTAGATGAGTTAAATCTGAAACCTAGGTTTGGTTTTAGAAACAATTAGGAGTCATAAAATGTTTACTTATTTAAATAAACAGGGAGTACAAAGTAATAAAGGATTTATCGTTCAAAGAACAGGCCGATTTACTTCTGAATATCGAGAAGGATCAAGAAAAATTACAATTGAACTTAATAATGGGGTTTTGCCTGATGGTAGATTTTGCGAAATAATAAAATCGATCACCTTTTATCAATGGGATGATGGAACACCAATTTCGCAAAACAAGCAGAAAGAGATATTAAAAAACTTTACAGATGCAATGGAATTTCAAGGACTAGGGGTGGTTGTTGAGTAGGGCAAAATGGTACAGGGGATCTAAGCTTAGCAGACAAAGAGTTCTATAACCGGACGCATTCTAATTGCCAAGGACGTGTATCAAGATAATCAAATTATTCGCATTCAATGGCATGAATTAGGCAAAGCAGCCCTTCAAGGCGGTGAGCAAGCGGCATTGATGGCGTTTCAGTCCATTCCCAGCCAAGATGATTTTTTCAGTCGCTTAACACGCAATGAAACCTATACCACAGCACTGAATATCTTAGAAAAAGTAACTGGCGTGCAAAAGCACTGGGATTGGGCAGCGCAATTGAATGCGGCGGTTAACAGTGTCTATCATGCCCGATTTGGAAAACTCCCCGCCACCGGTTTAGTATCCCCTGCTCAACGGTTACAAGCTTTTGCAGAATTAAGCCTACAAACCGCGGCGAACGATGCGGTGCGAGCGATTATTTTTCATCAGCCCTTAGGAGCGGAGTTGTTACTAGAGCAAGTGCTAATGAATGAACAAACCGTCACCCGCATGCGCGATCAACGTGCTCACATTCAAGAACGACTCGAGCGAGAATTACAACGCTACCAACAACAAGGCTATGGCCATCAACAAGCGGGTATGGTATCGTCGATTGGCTCACACGCTGGAAAGAAACTGCAAGGAACACCACTGACTGTGAACGCCAAAAATCACGCTTACAATAAACCCCCTGCTTACTTGCTACGAGCAAAGCAACAGCCACTCAAAGAAGCTCGTTTAAAGCGCTGGCAAACACAACAACAAATGCAACAACAGCAACAGACGGCTAAGTGGATGGCGTTTGAGCAAGAAATACAAGAGATCTTGCATGAGCCGATTGAAATCGTTCCATCTCCAACGGATCCTCAACCCACCTCAGCAGGACATGTTCACTCAGGGCCAGAACACCACACGGTCTTGGAGCGTTTAGATCAGGGTTTTTGGAATATCGTGGATAATCTTGCAAATGACTCCGCCGCCTTAAACATTCGAACCTTACAAGACTTAGGGTTTAATGGCACCGCAGGAAGAACAATACAACATAACATTTGGGCTAGCTTCGGCACAGGAAACCAAACGGATTATACCCATAATGCCTATGAGCATTTTGCAGAAGATTTTGTTGGACAAACCCTAGGTGAAGGCGCACTCAGTCTAGTTGGAAAAGTATTTAGCATTACTGCTCCGAAAGTGTTGGGGGGAGTGAGGTTTTTTAGAGAGCCTTTGGTGGGGGTGGAGAAATATAGTTATATATACAGGCAAGAATGGATGTTACAAAAGGGCGTAGGCTACAATTTATCGCCCGAAAGCTGGTTTAATAATTACAGTACGATTGGACGAGATGGAACTTTTATAACTGATTATAGAGCGATCGGTGAAATACTGGGGCCTATAAGAGCAAATGAGAAATATGAACTTGGCCTTTTTTCGAATGGTAATACAATTAGTTATTATAAGGTTTCAAAACTTGAAAAATCACTTGGGCTTGAACCTGGTACATTAAAGGAAGGATTTAGATTTACCAGAATTTCAAGAATTGAAGAGATGAATCCAAGAAGTCCATTGGAAGGCAATAGATTTTTTCAAGGGCCAGGTGTTGGCTTGCCAGGAGGTGGACCTGAACTAGTTGTTGATTCTATCCCTACTGATCCTTGGCCAGTTTGGAGATACAAATGAATACTAACATGAGTATCATTCTAGCTATATGTAATAATAAAGTTCTGATTTATTCTATTAAATCAACACATACTTCCTTGCTTAAAAAGCTTGGCTCAAAAAGAAAGCTATTTAAAAGGAGTCAATGGATACTTCCATATTCAACAAAATTAGAGTTAGCTAAGTATCTTAATGAATTACGTAATGCTAATTTTTTATTCTCAGGAGGAGGTGGATGGACGCCATCAGCAGTTTTTCAAGACCTACGAGATCATAATTATATTACTGGAAAAATCAAAGAAGCTGTATGGATTAAGCCAGAATCAAAAGTGATACGGGAGATTTAGTAAGCGGAATTGTATCGCCCATTTATAAAACTAGTTGAAAAGAGAATTTTCTAATTTATTTCCGACTGTTTTCAGGCGGTACTCTTCAAATCGACTTGGCGAAAGTCCTGCGAGAGACTCATGTGGACGCTCGTGATTATACAGAGGGATCCATTTCTTGATTAAGTCTCGCACTTCACTTAAGTTGCCAAATAAATTCATATCCAAAATATCCTCTCTAAAGATACGATTAAATCGTTCAATAAATCCATTTTGTGCTGGTTTCCCTGGTTGTATATAACAAATTAAAATATGATTTTTTTTGGCCCATTGTTTAAATTCGCGTGATGTGAATTCCGGGCCATTATCAACACGGATCATCTCGGGGTAGCCACGAGATGACGCTATGTGGTCCAGTAACTGGGTCACTCGAGTTGACGGTAGTGTATAACTGGGCTCGATCAATAAGCATTCGCGATTATAGTCATCGATCACATTGAAAGTCCTGAATTTCTGGCCGGTGTCCAATACATCCGTCATAAAATCCATTGACCAAACCACATTTTTTTTAATCGGCTGAAATAATGATTTAGCCTCACCTTTAGGTATTCGCTTACGCGTATTCGCTTACGCGGCTTGATCCTAATATTTAAGCTATTTTCACAATAAATCCGGTAAACTCGTTTATGGTTCCATGGTTTATTATCCATTTTTGCTTTCAACATCATCTTGTCAAAACCCCAACGTTTATGCGCTATCGCCAGATCCAATAAGTAACATTCAATCTCGCGATCACTTTCCCGTTTTTTAGGCTCATAATAATAAGCCGTTTTGCTGACAGACATGGCCTTACAAGCCTGATTGAGACTTACATTAAAATCGTGTCTCACCTCAGTAATTAATTTTTGTCTATCAGCTCTGGGTACTTTTTTTCAAGAACTTCCTTGACGATTTTATATTCCAAACTGATATCAGCATACATCGTTTTCAACCGTCGATTTTCAGCTTCCAGCTCTTTTAATCGCTTCAGCTCCGATACGTTCATTCCTGCATACTTGCTTTTCAATTTATAATAACTGGCTGATGAAATTTGGTATTTTCGACATAAGTCGTTAACCAAAACTCCAGCCGCCCCTTCATTTAGCATCGCTATGATCTGCGATTCACTCAATTTACTCTTCTTCATGTTCAAATCTCCTCTCAGCTATTAAATTACCAGGAAATTCTACTTTTCCGCAGTCTTATTTTAGGAGAGGGTTACCTAATCAACTCGTCTCAAATCGGATGGGCCCGTTTGTCCGATTCCCGCTGAACCAATACAACGGCTAAAGAAGAAAATTTTTTGTAAAATAGATTTTCATATAATGTTGCTATTTTAATGTTTCCTAAAAATTTGAAAATATTCATTCTAATAAATAGCTTTTTTCACTTTTGTTACTTGATAGGAACTAGTAATTTTAAAAAATTTTCGATAAGTGTACTAGGAAATTTTTGCGCTGTCTTTATAACGGAGCTTCGTTCAAGCATTAAACATTGATTTATTGCATAATTTAAATCATCTGCCAACCAACCTGAAACACCTTGGTCAACTATATCAATTAAACCGTTTATCGAATATCCAGCTACAGGTAATCCACAATAAATAGCTTCCAATGCTGCCAAGCCTAAAGTTTCAGCACGAGAAGGCATCACAAAGACATCTGCTTGATTTAACTCTTTAGCGATCTCTTCACTTGATAAATAGCCTTTAAATATTACATGGGGGTAATTTTGTTGATAAATTTTTAAAAGTGGCCCATCTCCTACAACGGTTTTTTTTCCTACAAAAGGTAAGTCCAGAAAATCATTAATATTTTTTTCTGAGGCAATTCTTCCAACATATAATAGTCTTGGATATTTACGATTTATTGGTTTGGTAACATCATGACAATAAAATATTGAATTATCTCGGCTAGGACATAACGTAACGACATTAGCAAATCCTTTAGATAATAAAAATTTTTTAGTGGAATTTCCCCATGTGATTACATGATTACTAGCATTATGAAATTTTTTTAAAAAAAACATGGTAATAATTTCTGGAATATAATAGCGTTTTTTTAAACAAGTATCATAACGAGTGTGAAAGAAAGAAGTGAAATTAACACTATTTTTAAGGCAATATTTTCGTACTGCCATGCAGATGGGGCCTTCTGTTTCTATATGAATATGATCAGGTTTAAAGTTTTCAATGATACTCACAACTTGATGATAACTTAATTTAGCTAATTTAATGTCAGGAAATATAGAATACCAAACGGCAGGGAAATCATCAGAAGTAATTATACGAAATACGACAGAAACAGAAGTAGTTCATTCAGCTTCTTTAACCAACTGTTCCAAATACGTACAAACCCCACTTATATAAAGCCTTGTAGTATCCGCTGCAATCAATATTTTTATTTGCTTACTCATAGAACTAAAATTCCTTGTATCCTAAAAATATTAATTTGCTCATACACCAATCATTCCTTCGCAAATAATAATCAATTAATATAATAGCATAAGAAAGCTTTTCACTTAACAAACGACAAACACTACCATGCGTTTTTATACTTCCTGCAATAAAACCAGCGCCGTGTATATAAAATATTACTGGCATACCTTGCTTAGTTTTTGGTAGGTAACCTCTTAGAGAAAATGTTGCCAGTGAAATATTGCTTTGGATAATTGCTTGTAATATTACAAATTCTTTCTCTAAAATCAATGACATAATTATCTGATGTTTCCATACTATTTACCTCTTCTTTAAATCTGGCTTTTTAATGCTGGTTTGTAGCTTAATATTTCACTCTTCAAAATCATATGGGTATGAGCTATTAACATAAGAATAATAAAACTCTTCTTTGTTTTTACAACCCACTTTTGTTGCTGGATGCATGCTAATCATGCACATCATTGCCCATAAGTTTTTAGCTTCCAATATCATCATAAACATTTTTAGCCCTAATAAAGTCACGCAGCCTTTGTAGCCCAATCCATATTGCAGTAGGGCAAGGCTCTCCATCATTTTTTCTATTAAGATATCCACCGAATTGCGCAATTAAATTTAGCATGTTTGAAAGAGCAATGGGCTTTTTTGGCGGCTTTTTATGGTGAGTCATCCTATAAGCGACTTTCCATTCTTCTGCAGTAAAAACAATATCACATGACGCATCAAGGTTCTGTCGCAACGATACGCTAGTTTGATTAGATTTGATAAACTGACTCCCATCTAACTTGCCTGGTTGAATAAAATGATTAGCTTTAAATGGCGACAATTTAAGAAAGATATTATTTTAATGTTAGTCCGATGGTATCTGGCGTATTCACTAAGCTACCGTGATATTGAAGAATTAGCAGCCGAGCGCGGACTTCATGTTGATTACTCAACGATACACCGCTGGGTTGTTCACTATTCTCCATTATTAGAAAAAGAGTTTAGAAAAAAACATAAAAGACCTGTCAATGTGAGTTGGCGCATGGATGAAACGTATTTGAAATTAAAAAGTAAAGATGTTTATTTATATCGGGCTGTTGATAAATTTGGCGATACGATTGATTTAAAACTATCAGAAAAACGCGATAGAAAGGCCGCTTTTTCATTTTTTCAAAAATGTATTACCCAACACGGATTACCCGAGAAAATGACGATGGATAAAAGTGGCGCTAATAAAGCGGGGGTCGATGAAGTGAATATACAGTTGGCGTTAATGTTTATGTTGGGCGGCTTATTTTTACAAATTCATGTTCGTCAAATAAAATATTTAAATAATATTTTAGAGCAAGACCACCGTGCTGTTAAACGAATTACCAAACCCATGATGGGATTTAAATCTTTTGATTCGGCAGAAGCGACTATCGCAGGCATTGAATTGCACCGCATGTTACGTAAAGGCCAGCACCAACACGCTGCCAACATGGCTGTGCATGAACAATTTTATTTGCTTGCAGCATAACTACGCCTAGGGAAAGTGTTTTTTGGGGTTTTTTAGCCTGCTTATTTATTTGTGACGGAACCCAATTTACTCTTCTTCATGTTCAAATCTCCTCTCAGCTATTAAATTACCAGGAAATTCTACTTTTCCGCAGTCTTATTTTAGGGGAGGGTTACCTTTAAAAATCATATTAAATCGCTATTTAGTATTTTCGACAGTTTAATAAAAGTCGCATTCCTTTTCATTGATTTATTTTCCTTGCGTATACGGTTGCAGGAGATCCATCAATTCCATCAATATTCAATGGAGCAATGATAACATTAAACTTTCCAGGCTTGACCTGACCTAATTCAAGATTTTCAATTATTAACACATCGTTTCCCAATAGTAAATTATGAACAGGCAGTTTTTCATCTGTTAGTGAGTCAACACTTATATAATCTATACCTACGACTTTTACATTTAATTCTAATAATGATTTGGCAGCATCCGTTGTAATATAAACATAATTATTGGCCAACTTGCCATACTTTGAAATTCTTTTTGAATTTTCCGTTTTAAAAAAAACAAAATCACTGCTATGAATTTCTTTTACATAAGATTCTATTAGATCTTTACTAACGGCAGTATAATTCGAAGGAACTTCAATTATAATTCCATCGCCAATAAAATTTTCTACTGAAAAATCATTAAAAGTTTTACCACCTTGTATTACGTGGCTCGGAAAATCAATATGGGTGCCAAGATGGTTACTCATACTCATTTTACATAAGTGAAAACTTGAGCCGTGAGAAATAGAACAAACATTTTCAATTTGAAATGTTGGATCGCCAGGATATACAACACTATCAAGTTTAATTATTGAAGTTAAATTTTGAAATGTTTCTTTCTTAATCACTATCGTTCCTCACTCCATAATGAAGTATATAACAAAGATAATTTTATTTTGATAATACAGATCTCCTAATTATTTGTATATTAATATATTATTTTTTGGTGACAAACTAACAAGCTATAGAAAGCTGTTTATGACAATCCAATGGTTGAGCATACTTAATCAACTCATCGAATGATATCGCATCAAGCTTGTAAACCCAATAACGTTCTGATTCAGAATTTGAGCTTGATTTAGATAAAGTCTTTTTTCACGCTCATGAACATCTTAAGAAGCAAACAAAAGACTCTCTTGGAAAAGACGTCACCTTGAAATTGTTTCTGGTAACAGTTGGTGCAATCAATAATGATAAGGTTAAGCAGCGATTTGCTCAATTAACCGAATCAGTCAATGTTATTAGAAATTCAAATACCACGGCATTGTCATCCTCTGCTAGCAGTTCGTCTGTGGCAACCAGCGTCAGCGCTTTCTAACTTAAGTATTACTAACACAGGTATGCAATCACTAGTAGTACTGGTACACCCTCACTCATGCCTGTTAATAGTAATACCGCCGCTTCATTAGATAAAAGTAATAGCTAAATTATCTACGAGATGATCGTGTTGTCTTGTTGCTAAACAACAAGACAACACGCTGTCGGCAGATGAAAGCGCGATTTAATTTTGGCGTTGTTGCTCTACGTGACAAGTATCAAATGTAGTTGGTATGGTAAATGTTATTTGAGTAATTGCTGGATTAGACATTGAATTGCCATTTTTATCTACAGAGATGGTAAATCGATCTGGTTTGCTTATCGGACAGTTACCATTTTCCTGCTGGCAAATCGCAAAATCGATTTGGTATTTGCCTGGTTTATCGGCTGCTGAATGACGCAAAATTGACAGTGAATTATTATCATTCCCACAAACGAAAAAGGTATGATTTTCTTGTGATACTTTTATCCAATAGCCCTTGAATCGATCGGTACCAAGTCCCTGGGTATAGGTGCAATGAACGGCACTGCCATCATTAATAAACGTTGTACAATCTTGTTGGCCATCCGCGAGACTAACCTGAGCAATAGTAAAACTAAGCGTAATAATTATAAATTTGTTAAGAAATTTATTCATATTTATCTCCCCTGTTGTTTAATGTCGAAGGAGGGCGATTTCAAATATTAAGTGCAAGCTGGTTGGAAGAATAACAAGATAATTATTTTTTGCAAATGATTTTTACCCGAAATTGGCATAATAAACTCTTATTTTTTATTAATTGGGGGGTCATTATACTACCAAAGCTCTGCTCAAGTTAACGGTGCCCAACAGAACCCATCATAGGTATTGGGGAGCGAGAACCGTCGCCTTGACCTACGCATTACTACATGTATAATGCATAGTTATACGTTTTGCAGGTAGAGGTGCGTAGTTATGGATAATTGGTATTTCCGTCGAACAGAGTTAGCAGAAAAATATCTCAAGGTATTAGAGGTAGGAATATCTTCAAATATCGCAATTATTGCACCAAGAAGAAAGGGGAAAACACTATTCATACTAAATGACATTACCGCATTAGCGAAAAATAAGAACTATTTACCAGTTTATGTAAGTTTATGGCAAAATATTAATGCACCTCATGAAGGATTAATATTAGCACTAGAAGAAGCTATTAATGCTCTCGATAAAAAATTATCCTTTAGTAGCTTACTCAAAGCAAAGATTAAAAAAACATCGCTTGGTAATGAGTTGATTGGTAAAGTAGAAGTGGAATTTGCTACTGATCCTAAGAAGCCTTCCAGTAAAGAGTTAATCCTAGCGGAACAGTTATTAACAAAACTACAAAATAAAGCCAAAAAGAAAACAGTATTGCTTCTAATAGATGAAATCCAACATCTTGCTACCTCACCAGTATTTGATCCATTAACTCATGCATTAAGAACCATGTTAGATAAGCGGCTTGGCAAAGTGAAAACAATCTTTACAGGTTCATCAAGGCATTATATGGATTTATTATTTAATGAATCACAGTCACCGTTTTATAATTTTGTTGAAACGTTGCCATTCACTGATTTGGATAGTGAATTTATAGAATTTATTTCTAATAATTTAGAAAAACAACATGGTATATTAATTTCAAAAACAGAACTCTCGAAAGCATTTGAAGCAGTTGATTATTCACCTTATTGGATGATGAAGGTCGTGAGTCATTATATAATTTATAGAGAAGGTTTAAAATTTTCATTGGACTATGTATTACAACTTATTGAAGCTGCCGAAGGATTTGAAGAAATTAAAAAAAACATGAAGCCAATTGATAAAATTGTTTATCTTGGATTATCGTCAGGGAAAAGCCCATTTTCAAATGAATTACTAAGTGAAATTGACCAAAAAACTTCTGTTAAGGGGGTTTACTCCAACGTTCAAAGATCATTAAAAAGATTAATGAAAGCACATTTGATTAGTCAAATAAATAAAGGCGAATATTATGTAGAAAAGCCAGGATTAAGGAAATACTTGGATGATGAAATTCACTAGTTATCAAGAGTAGTAATGGAGTGAATTCAATTTTACTTCCGATAAATTTTATTATCGGAACCATCTCAGGGAATATTATAGAGTTGCTTGTCCACGAAATTGGGTGCACTCCATTTTACAAATTGCCTATTTCAAGGCCAAACAATTCTTTTTCAATTTTACAATCAAGATAGTAAATAAGGATGATCTTAATTTTATTTTGGATCGTTATTTTCCATCGATGAAAATAAAGCGATTTGAAATCAGTGACTATGAATATTTTGAGCAGCGCCGTTTGATTGCAAAAAAATTTGGTTATCGACGTTGGTCAAAAACATTTAAACCGAGGTTAGCCAATTATTTACTAACATTGGTTCGTCGTGACGTTACATTGGATTATTTGGTCATGGAATCACTAACATTTTTACAGCAAGAAAAAATTATTCGTCCAGGCTATACCACGTTGCAAATCATTCTGAGTGAGGCGTTGACCACCGAGCGAAAACGGTTGGCTGATATTCTGAAAGATGGCTTAAGCGAAGCTGAAAAAACCAGCTTGTTAACGTTATTGGATAAAGAAGATACGCTGTCGAAATTAGCAGCATTGAAGCAAGATGCTAAAGGTTTCAAACATCATATGCTCGTCGTGGAGCGAGAAAAACTGACATTACTGAAACCACTCTATGTGATTGCCAAAGCAATGGTGCCAAAATTAAAACTATCACAGCAAAATTTACATTATTATGCGAGTCTTGCTCATTATTATTCCATTTATGAACTACGAAAAATGTTACTCCCTCATCAAACCCATCTCTACTTATTATGTTACGTCTGGCAACGGTATCAACAATTAAACGATAATTTTATTGAGGCCTTTTGTTATTTGTTAAACAAGCTCAATCAAGAAGCAAAAGCGGCTGCAAAAGAAGCATTTTCAAAGTATGCGCGTGAACAGCAGCGAGAATATTTAGTGATGCGAAAACTTGCGCGATTTTACGTGGATGAAAAAATTTCTGACCAAGTGGCTTTCGGCCATGTTCGAAAAAAAGCATTCAAAATTATACCGGAAGATGAGTTGCGTGATCAGGTATCGCCAACCCACAAGTTGCTCAAAGAGATCGATTTCAAATGGGCGGCGATTGATAGCCAAGCACAGCGATTAAAAAACAATTTACGCCCATTAGTCATGGCACTTGACTTTGACAGTGATCGTTTGGATCTACCGTGGTTACAAGCCATCCATTGGTTAAAAGCGTTATTCTCACAACAAAAAAGCCTACAGCAATGCGAAGTCAATCAATGTCCAGAAAAAACAATCCCCAAACGGCTTGAACATTACCTGCTGATAAAAGATGAGCAACGTAATGCTAAATTACAGGCTGATCGCTATGAATTTTGGCTTTATCGACAATTGAGGAAGCGTATTCAATCCGGTGAAATTTATTTAAATGACAGTATTCTTCATCGATCATTTCATCATGAGTTAGTGCCACTGGATCAATGTGAAAAAGTACTAAAAGAGTTGGATATTTCAGCGTCACGAAGCCCAATAAAACAACGATTGGACTATTTATTTGATGAATTACACACACTTTTGATGTCATTTAACCGTGACTTAAAAGCAGGTAAATTACTTCACCTTCGCTATGACGAGAAAGATGGCACCTTGCATTTACGCAAAATAAAAGGTGACGATGAAGCAGAGGAAATGGTCAACGAATTTTACAAACAACTGCCACTCTGTGACATCACCGAGGTGTTACGTTTTGTAAATGACGAACGTCATTTTTTGTCGGCGTTAACGCCATTGCAGCCCCGTTATGCAAAACACGGCGATCTTGATAATTGTTTACTGGCTATTTTGATTGGACAAGCGATGAATCACGATGATGTGAGTATGGCTGAGATCGCGGGGATCCCACGTAAGCGATTGCAAGAGGTTTATGCGACACATTTTAGACTCGCGACACTCAAAGCAGCAAGCAACCTCATCAGCAATGGCACTAAAAAACTACCGATTTATTCGGATTATTCCATCGATATAGACTGGATCTATAGCGCTGTTGATGGACAGAAATATACGGTGAAGTTTGAAACGGCTAAGGCTCGTAATTCAAAAAAATATTTCGGCAACGCAAAAGGGGTGGTGGCTTATACTCTATTAAGTAACCATATTCCTTTGCAACTTGAATTAATTGGCGCACACGAGCATGAAAGCTACTACACCTTCGATATTTGGTATAACAATACAACAGACATTGTTCCAGATGTGGTTACTGGCGACATGCACTGCATTAATAAAGCGAATTTTGGGATCATGGATTGGTTTGGTGCAAAGTTATTTCCTCGATTTACCAATCTTGAATCGCAACGGCGCCACCTTTTTTGTGGCAACGATTTATTAGAATATCAAGGTTGTTTGATAAAACCTGCGGGACAATTGGATCGCCAATTAATTGAAGAAGAATGGCCGAATTTATCGCGGATCATCGCCACATTAGGATTGAAAGAAATGACCCAAAGTACGTTGGTGAAAAAACTTTGCAATTACACCACCTTGAATCGAACCCAGAAGGCGTTATTTGAATATGATAAATTGATCCGCAGCATCCACACACTCAAATATTTTTCCGATCCAAAGCTACAAAAAAATGTTCATCGTTCACAAAACCAACTAGAAGCGTATCATCAATTACGCGCAGCGATTGCGCGTGCACATGGTAGCAAACAACTCAGCGGTAGAAATGATATTGAAATTGCGATCAGCAATGAATGTGGCCGTTTATTGGCAAACGCCGTTATCTACTATAACTCGATTATACTGTCCAAGCTGAAAGAACATTATGAAGCAACGGGTAATTCAAAAGGGTTAGAAATGTTGAAGCATTTTTCGCCGGTGGCTTGGCGACACATTCATTTTTTGGGGCATTACCTTTTTTCGGATGATCGAAAGATAGATATTGATCAAATAATTAAAGCATTTCTAGCTAAACAGAAGGACTAAATTTGACGCCCTACGGATGCACAATCACAGGTTTCGACGGTTCTGGGTTGCCACCCCATTTTGCTCTAAGTTATGATTAGGTACTTTCGAGGGGTTCTGGAGCTATCGTCATTTAATCAAAATGACTCCCCACCTTAAAGTTGCATTTAGAATGCAACTTTATTACAATGCGCCTCATTAAAAAAATTAATGGGGGTTAATCTCATGGCTTACACACATCATCCTGCTAACAACTTCACAGATAAAATGGCGTATGGATTGGTTAAATTTTTTCGCTTCTTTGCAGACGTATTTTTTAAGAAACGTTATGGCAATCGAGCTATTGTGTTAGAAACCGTTGCTGCGGTTCCTGGTATGGTAGGGGCTGGCTTATTACACCTAAGCGCTCTCCGCAAAATAAAAAATGATGAAGGTTGGATTAAGAAGCTGCTTGAGGAAGCCGACAATGAGAGGATGCATTTATTAACCTTTATTCATATTGCAAAACCCAATTGGTTTGAACGAAGTATCATTTTTATCGCACAAGCGATCTTTGTTGTATTGTATTTGATGATGTATATTTTTTCCTCAAAACTTGCACATCGTTTCGTCGGCTATTTAGAGGAAGAGGCGGTATTAAGTTATACCCATTATTTAGAAGAGCTTGATGCCGGTCGCATTCTCAATTGCCCAGCACCCGATATCGCTAAACAGTATTGGAAATTAGCCGACGAGGCGACGCTTAGAGATGTTATCTTAGCCGTGCGCTTAGATGAAGAAGAACACCGTGATGTCAATCATCAATTAGCCAATCAACTCTCACAAGGAAAAGCGATCCTCACCTCGATCCCACTTCAAGATATGCAAAGCGATTATGCAACTAAACCGCAGGACTGATTATGCGTTAAGAACGCTGCTCTATTTAGCAGCGTTAGGCACCGAACAGTTAGCGACACTCGATGAAATTTCCAATAAATTTCATATAGCGCGCGATCATTTAATTAAAATTGTCGGAAAATTAGCCAAATTAAATTTTATTGTAGCAACTCGCGGCAAAGGTGGCGGGTTACGTCTCAATCCATCAGCATTGAAAGTTTCACTTTATGAAATTGTGAATCAATTTGAAACGTCCTTGCAGGTCATTGATTGCGATACGCCGCCTTGTCCTATTCGTAATATATGCCGCTTAAGCACAATTTTGCGAGAAGCAAGCCAAGCCTTCATTGATGTTTTAATGGATTATACATTGGCCGATCTGCTGCCTACGTTCAATCCTGACCGATTTGCAATCTTTAAACAGTTATCAATTCCGATTAGAGTGGAGCGATAAAATGGAAGCATTAACGGCAGAACATATCAAGCAACTTGTTGACCGCTTTTACGGTAATGTGAAAGAAGATGAAATACTCGGGCCTGTATTTAATGATGTGGCGCATGTGAATTGGGATGAACATTTGCCGCGGCTTTATCAATTCTGGAATAGCATTATGTTAGGAACGCGCGAATATCGAGGTAATGCTTTTGCTAAACATATTGAATTAAACCAGAAGATCCCATTAACAAAAGAACATTTTACACGATGGTTAACGCTATTCGTGAATGAAGCAGAGCGGTGCTTACCGCCTGATGCGGCAAAGGCAATTATCATGCGAGCTAGACAGATTGCCTCAGTTATTCAAGAAGGGATCAAACGTGTGGGTGGTAAAAAAACAGAGGATGTTTCGTCAGCGCCAGGAGAATAATATAGAGGAGCACGGTGATCGCACAAAGTCCCCATAATAAGGTCGCTCGTTGACTGCGAGCATGCATAGCTAGAGAGCCTAACAAAATATAAATTATCACGGCGAAAATTTTAACCGTGATCCATAGCACCACAAAAGGAATTTGCTGCAACTCGATGACGAGCATTATGGCGGATAACAATAAAAGCGTATCAATGAGATGAGATAAATGACGTAGCATAAAGTGGTTTGAACGAGATCCAGTGCAGTATTTCCATAGCCAGCGTGTAACAAATAAAATACTGCTGAGTGTGACGGTCGTAATATGTAGCGTTAACCAAAATGAAATCATATTTTATCCCT
>JAHCLG010000038.1 GCA_026125385.1 Legionellales bacterium | reverse complement strand
CAATTAAGCAATACCAAACATTCCAAATTATCTTTAAATAAATCAAGTTGCGGGATCAAACTAGTTTGAAATTGGTTTTGCACAATTTTCTTTAACTGTTCCATATCACTCTGAGGATTATCACTCCGTAGTGTTTGAGCAAAATTATACAGCGCAGACATTAACCCGCATTGGTCGTTATCTCTTAAAGCCTCAATAATTGAATTCACTGAATAGTCATTGTTTGACATCATAGATGTTAGCCTATTTTTTTGTTTATTCAATATTTAGTATAGCAATGAAGCTAGATTTTGCTGGGGTTGCAGAGGTGAAAGGATGCGACAGTTTATTGCTATAAAACATTATAACGGCGATCTCAATTATTCATTTTATGATTTGACTCAAGAATTCTTTAGTAAAAATCGAGAGCAATTTCAAATCGAGGGTGGATGGGTAAAAAACCAAGAGAATATATCCGATCGAGAAGTCTTATCTTAATGCACGAAATGCTTTGACGTGGCCACGGGTCACACGTTCCGTACCTTAGTGCCTTACCTGAATTCACAGTAGTCAAAATCTCACACGGTGTCATTGACCCTCATAAAACACTAATCTCGGCGTTATTTTTCATTATTTTAAGTATTTCTGGCCTAATTTGCCCATCAAACACTGAAAACACGTGGGTTAACCTGTTCATTGATACCATTTATCTACCTTTTATTGACGTTCCACTCACCCACTTGTAAACAGCTTATCTTTATTTGGTCATTTTTTGAACATTAATACGCTACCCTAGGATCATCAAGGCACGTTGCCATCTGCCAAACTCTTTCTCACAACCTTATCCACAGTTTGTGTGGGTAAAGGATTGCCGCTAATAGTAATAAAGGGGTCTGGCTTACTGAGATCATCAAATTCTAAGGAGCTAAACGTATAAGCCAACCCGCCACAAATTGACAAATGGAACCTTTTTTGGTACTATTCAATAATGAAACAATTAAATGCTTACTTTTATCGTACTCAATCAGGAAATGAACCGGTAAAAGAATGGCTTAAATCGTTGCCTAAAGAAGATCGCAAGATTATTGGTGAAGACATTAAAACCGTCCAATTCGGTTGGCCTTTAGGCATGCCATTGGTACGAAGTTTAGGCCATGGACTTTGGGAGATCCGCAGTCAATTACCTTCAAAACGTATTGCGCGGGTCATTATGGTATTGCATGACAATCAAATTGTTTTATTACATGGGCTCATCAAAAAAACACAAAAAACACCCTCAGATGATCTTAATTTGGCACTCCATCGCAAAAAAGAGGTGATGAAATGAAAAAGCAAAATTTACATATTGGTTCAAGTTTCGATGATTTCTTAGAAGAAGAGGGCGAGCTCGCTGCTGCACAAGTGCTTGCGATTAAACGTGTCATTTCACATTTATTAAAAGAAAACATGGAAGAAAAAAAAGTAACTAAAACCGCGTTAGCAAAAGCATTGCACACCAGTCGTTCTGAGCTCGATCGATTACTCGATCCTGAAAATACCTCAATTACATTACATTCAATTGCTAAAGTGGCTAAATATACGGGTAAAAATATTTATATCAAAATAGATAATTTGTAATTGAATAAGCTAAACAAATGTTTGGCTGGGAAAAACGAGTATAATAAATAGGATCAGGAGCTATCATTTTAAAAGTTTGGCAGTTGACTTTTCTGTTATATCCTGATTCTATTGCCTTTTCGGCACAAGATCTATTACTGCTTCATTCACAAAACACTTGACAGTTAGCTAATTAGCAATTAGCTTATCGGCTAATTTACTATAAACTAATCGGTGTATTCATGGAATTGACAAAAGTAGAAGATTATTTTCCTCAGGGCATTGCCAAAGGAAGTGCTTTTCTTGGTAGAGAAAATGAAATGACTTGGTTAGTTGGAAACATTCAATCTAATCACCATACGCTAATCCTTGCGCCGCGACGATTTGGGAAAACAAGCTTGGTTATTAATACACTGGAAAAATTAAAATATCCCTATGCTTGCATTGATCTTCATTTGGCCTTGTCAATAAATTCAATTGAAAAAAAACTTTTAAAAACAATTGCCAGTTTATTAAAAAAAATATCAACAAAAAATGATCAGTTATTAAGATTAGTACAACGCTTCTTTAGCTTAAAGAATAAAAAATGGACATTAGGTTTTAAGGGAATCGTCGGCATAGAGCTAGAACCAGATTTGGAAGATCCCCTTGATAATATAGTAACAGCCTTTGAATTATTAGATCATGTGCTGGGGAAAAGAGGTTTAAGGGCAGTAATATTTATTGATGAGTTTCAAGAAATTTACTCAATTGATCTGGGAATTCAACTACAAGGAGCTATTAGAAGTTTTGCCCAAACATCAAGAAATTTGGTGCTTATTTTTTCTGGTAGTAATCGAAAAATTCTTTCTCATTTATTTAATGACAGATCACAACCTATGTATGAGTTATGTGAAAGAATAGTTTTGGATAGAATCCAAACATCCTGTTATGAAAAATATATTAATAACGTTGCCACAAAAACATGGGGTAAGAAATTATCGGATGAGGCGATAGATAAAATATTCCAATGCTCTGAATTGCATCCCAAGCGAGTATATAACTTATGCTATTACTTATGGCGCCTTAGTATAAATTATAAATCATCACCAAGCGCTACCAATGTAGAAAACGCATGGGATTTTTTTATAAAACAGCGGGCTAAAGATTTAAGGGCAGCATTATCAAATCTTAGTGGAGGACAGTTAAAAGTTTTAACCTTAATCGCCACCCAAGCCACCCAAGAATTAACAGGGAAATCTGCGCAAGCCATTACAAAAATGGCGGGATCATCAATAGTGAAGGCAATGAGCAATTTAGAGCAGGAAGATTATATTGAAAAAAATGATAGTGGTGTTTATCGAATTATTGACCCCTTGATCACCTTTTTTTTAATGAATTATGAACGTGAAAATATTGAGAAATAATTGGGGTATCGACCCTATCCGTGTAAATCTACAGTTTGAGAGCTAAATTTGCTCTGCAATCATAATATTAGCGATAGCAACTTATCCACAGATTGTGTGGGTAAGCGATGGCCGCTAATATTAAAAGGAGGCATTTAAAGCAGAATGCGTTTGAGCGTTATGAGCAAAGCGAATTTAGATTGATGACGGCGATCATTAATTTGCTTAACAAGTTCAAACGTCATGCAAACAACATTCAATATTTTCACCAATTAGGCCCAGTGTTAGGGAGCGTGCGACGCGGTATCATTGGGTTGGAATTACGGTCCTAAATTGGGCTAACACAAAATAATGTACACTCGCAAAAACAAGCCAAACTGCACCTGCGATCAAAATAATTCTGCCATCTTTGCTGAATGCAGCACCTACAAATAGACTACACATTAATGCTACAGCTAAAATTTGCGAGTAGGGATAGAAAGGAGCCATCCATTTTAATTTACTGGGATCTTGTTGCAGGAGAATGTTACGAATTCTGCTTTGACTTAAGACAATCATTAGCCACGCAAATAAAAAACCAAAACCAGATAAGCTAGCCAACCATGCGTAAGCGTTTGGCAAATATACCGCAGCTAGTACTCCCAAATAGAGAACACAACTACTAGCAATAATCGCAGGAATAGGCGTTTTTGTTTTAACATGTGTTCTGCCAAATATTTTCGGAAAATATCCCTTTCGCGCTAAAGAAAACAACATTCGTGAGCTTGCAAATATTCCCGTATCAATACAAGAAAGAGCCGCAGTCAAAACCACAAAACTCATCATATTGCTTAATACTGCGCCATATTTATTCCCACCTAAAATCATAAAAGCTGTCACAAAAGGACTTTGACTTAGTCCTGCTTGATCCCAAGGTAAAATAGCGAGTAACACTGCAATTGAAACTATGTATAACACTACAATGCGCACCACTGTCCCCTTTAATACTTTTGGCAAATTCTTTTCTGGATTTTGACTTTCTTCAGCAGCAGTTCCAATTGCTTCGGTACCACCGTAAGCAAAAATAACTAACATCATGGCACTGAAAACCCCCACCATTCCATGCGGAGCAAAACCACCCATCTCTGTAAAATTCTTTAAAGAAACCACGGAATTCGTATGGAACCCAAGTGCAGTGACACCCATAATAATAAAACTTAGTAAGGCAATAATTTTGACAAGACTTAACCAAAATTCTACCTCACCAAAAAAATGTGCGCTTATTAAATTAATGATGGTCATCAAGATGGCAACACTTAAACAAAATTCCCAAAGAGAAATGGTGGGAAACCAGACATGCAAAAAAGTTCCCGCAGCAAGCACTTCAGATGCCGGACCAATTAAAAATGCAAGCCAATAGGTCCAGCCTGTCAAGAAACCAATAAATGGAGTGCACCCGTTTCAGTAGACAGAAAAGTTGTTAAACTACCGAAAAGAAACGAGGTGTTAAGATGTCAAAGAAGAGATATGAGAAAAGCTTTAAACAAGAGGCGGTGAATTTAGCCTTAAGGTCAGAAAAAGCGATAGCGCAGGTGGCGCGTGATTTAGGCATAAAAGAATCATTGCTTTATTCATGGACTAACCAAGCAAGGCAAGGTCAAGATGAAATTTCTACTAGCCTAGTGAATAAAGAAGATTTGGTGAGTGAATTACTGTCAGCGAAAAAAGAGATAGCCCGCTTAAAGGAGGAGCGGGAAATATTAAAAAAGGCAGCAAAGTTCTTCATCAACGAGCAGAAATAAGGTATCACTTTATTGAGCAAGAAAAAATGAACCATAGTATTCAGCTTTTGTGTAAAGTGCTTAAAGTAAGTCGTAGTGGTTATTACGCTTGGCAAAGCAGAGAGGTGAGTCAACGAGCGCTAAGCAATGCTGATTTATTGGTTAAAATAAACGACGTATTTCAGCAAAGCCGTGAGACCTATGGTTATCGTAGTATACATCATGAATTACGCAAGGATGCCATAAATTGCAGCAAGAATCGCGTTCTACGTTTGATGAAAACCGCTGAACTAAAGCCCAAAACATTACGAAAATACAAGGCAACCACGTCATCAAAACATTCATTGAAAGTGGCTGATAATACCCTTAATCGTCAATTTACCGTGGTTAATTGCAGTGAATGTTGGGTCTCTGACATCACGTATATTTATACCCGTGAAGGTTGGCTTTATTTGACGGTTATTATTGATATATTTTCGCGTAAAGTGATTGGTTGGGCAATGAGTCCACGTTTAACGAGTGAGGCTGTTTGTGATGCGATGATGATGGCCTTGTTTAGGCGAAGAATGAAAGCACCCCGGTATTTTCATTCGGATAGAGGCAGCCAATATTGCTCGATCCAATTCAAGAATCTACTCGAGAAATTTAATATTACTGCTAGCATGAGTCGTAAAGGTAATTGCTGGGATAATAGTGTGAGTGAAAGTTTTTTTGCGACGCTTAAAAAGGAATGTGTTTTTCATTATTCATTTTTAACTCGTGAAGAAGCTAGGATGGCTGTGTTTGAATATATCGAAGCGTTTTATAATAATTTTCGGCGTCATAGCTTTTTAAATTATTTATCCCCTAACACATTTGAAATTCAAGCGGGAATATTATAGAGTTGCTTGTCCATGAAATTGGGTGCACTCCAATTGCTGATCCTGATGGCAGAGGGCGCTCTGATCATTGGACAGATACCGCTAATGATTTATTAGTTGCGTTAATTTTGCATGTGCTCTATGTTGAAAAAAACAAATCCTTAGCTGGGGTTAGAGAATTTATTTCACATTCCCAGTTAAATGAAAAAGAATTATTTACCCTGATGGCGAATACAATTCATGATCCAGAAGGAAACATGGGTTGGCTCGATCCACATACTGGCTCACCGACCAAAACTCATCCTGTGGTATTATCGAGTGCGAAAGACATGCTTCATCGCACAGACGGGGAGCGAACGGGGATCACCTCCACCGTCAAACGCTGCTTAAAATTATATCGCGATCCCATTGTCGCTAATAATATTCGAGAAAGTGATTTTAAATTAACGGATCTGTTGGATCCCGAACAATCCATTTCACTTTATATTAATATGCCGCCTTCCGATAAACATCGTTTAAGACCATTAGTTCGCCTTTTTCTAAGTCAATTATTAGGACGCTTTACTGAGCAATGGATCCCACCTGAACAACGCTCTCAACATCGTGCACCGACATTATTATTGATGGATGAATTTCCTCAACTCGGAAAATTGGCTTTTTTTGAATCGGCCTTAGCGTATACAGCAGGCTATGGCGTAAAAACGTTATTGATCTGCCAAGATTTGTCTCAAATCTACAATGAATACGGGTATCATCAATCGATTTTGTCCAGTTGTGATGTAACCGTGATTTACGCACCCAATAAATTGGAAACGGCAAAACATTTTTCTGATATGTTGGGAAGTCAAACTATTACTAAAAAACAAAAAAATTATTCAGGTAATCGATTGAGTTTATCGCTCAATCACATTAATACTAGTGATCAAGACCATAAACGATCACTACTCACCCCGGATGAATTAATGCGATTACCCTACGAGCAAGCGATTATTTTTAAAACAGGCACAAAGCCTATTTTATCTCGGAAGCGATTTTATTTTAATGATCCCATTTTAAAACAACGTGCAGAGTTAGTCGCACCAACTCAATCCGATCAATTAACCAACACACATGAGTGGAATTATGTTGAGGAAGACGTCAATAATGCTTTTCTATTAGATAGCCTTGTAGAAAAGAAGGTAGTGGATGAGAATAGCGATGATTTTGATTTATTGTAGGATAGGAAAATGTTACCCACTTTAATCATCAATGATGTTCCTATTCAATGTATTAATCGTGCGGCGGTAGAATATCGCGTACCGGCTATTTTGATCATCTCCGTATTAAAAACTGAAAATGGTCATGTCGGTGTCGCCAGTAAAAATAATAATGGTACCTATGATTTAGGACCCATGCAGATCAATACCTCGTGGTTACCTAAAATTGCTCCCTATGGATTTACCTGGAATGATTTAGAGTTTAACGCGTGCAAAAATGTTGAGGTAGGGGCTTGGATCTTAGGAATGAGCATTGCTTCTGGTCATGACTTATCACAAGGTGTTGGTAATTATCATTCTCATACCCCTTATTATAATATGCATTACAGTCAAAAAGTACTCGATAAGTATCGTTATTATATCAGCGTCTTAAGAGGACAACGATAATGAAATATTTTTCAGATTGGTTGTATCATCTCTATCAATATCAGATAAAGCCCTCATCTCGTCATAGAAAAGTTATCCGCCAAGCAAAATTAGAATTACAGCGATTACGTTCTCTGGATCAGCAATATCCACCTGAATATTTAATTGGGATCTTAAGAAACATTGATCCGTTTGTGTTTGAAGAAATGTTATTGCTGTGTTTTAAAGAACGTCAATTCAGAGTCAAACGCAATAAACGACATACTGGAGATGGTGGGATCGATGGAATAGTAATAAATTCCGTAGGACAAACTATTTTAATTCAGGCCAAACGTTATCGGAATGCGATTAATCCTCAACACGTACGAGAGTTTTGTCAGCTTGTTGAAATGCAGCAAGCAGGTGGTGGTTTTTTTATTCATACAGGCCGAACCGGTGAAAAAAGTAAACGGTTTATTGCCAATCATACGGTAAAAATAGTCAGTGGCAATCGACTATTAAATCTTATTTTGGGTGAACCAGTGTGATCTTTATCTTAAATAAAAACAACAAACACAAACTCCTAAGATCCCAACAACGAGTAATTCTTTTAACTCATTCACTGAAACGGGAAAATGCATCGAATAATTAAGATGTAGAGTGATCCCGGCAATGGCAATTAAAATGGCGCTTAGAGGCAAAATCAGTGATTTACTGGATGAGCGAATAATTTGTAGCGCCAATAAAAATTTAACGCCAATAATTAAGTACTGATGATAGTGACCCATATTAGGCATTAGCTCTGGTTGATTTAGTAAAAAAAGAACACCGACACAAAATATAATAGCAAAAATATTCACGAGAATAGGTTCGACACAGAAAATGACTTTAATTAAAGTATTAAATTCGGCTTTTAACCGATGCGTTAACTTAGGTTGTAATTCGGTTTCCGTTGTCATAATAGTCTCCTTACTAGATCAAGTTAATCATTATCAGTAAATAAATCATCTAATGTTACTAGGCCATCAATCAGCTCATCAGAGTATTTGTTTTTTTTAATACCATTGGCTGAAACCATGATAAAAAATAATTGTTTTGTGGTTCTTGTTTTTTCTTGAAATATTTTAATTTTATTCTTTAGTAATCCTGCATATTGTTTGTCGATACTATAGGGTTTGTCAGTATATTTTATTTCGCATAACGTGATTGCATCATCATTACGGTCAAATAATAAATCAATTTGAGCACCAAATTCTTTTGACTTTGCTTGCGGTGCATATCGCCATGAATAAACAGAGCTTGTTTTGGGTATATTAAGGGTGTTTACTATTTCACTAATATGTTTATAGCATATTGATTCAAATGTGTAACCTTTCCATGCTTGAAAGCTACTTTCTTTTGATTTTACTAGCCAATATCCAGATGAAGAGGACAGCCGTTTTATTGATCTGATATTAGGCTCAATCCATGAAAAATAGAACATGGTATATTCATCAATAATACGATAATAAATTCCCTTTTCTTTATGTTGATAAGGTAAAAATGAAATAATGAATCCAGCGTCTTCTAATTCTTTAAGTCGAGTTGTTAATCTCCCTCCGTAAGCTATATTAACTTTTTTTGCGAGGTTTCGTTTATCAATTCCATACCGATGTTTTGCAATTTCGCGAATAATATCCATGTATTGAGAAGAATTCTTAAATAATGATTTAACTAATTCTTCCATTTCATCAAAAAGCAGTCCTTCTTTATTAAAGCAAATATCGTCTATTAGTTGATCTGCTGATCTTCCTTTTTTAATTTGCTCAAGGTATAAAGGTATCCCTCCCATTACTGAATATAGTTTCAATATTTGAGCATTTGTTAAATTAATGCCTGATCCAATTTCCAAAAATGAACGAGTTTGTGATAAGTTAAAGGGTTCTATTTTTAATCGAAAGGTAACTCGATGATAAAAACCGCCTGTATTTTCAATTACATGGCGAATAATCCAGGAAGATAATGATCCGCAAATGATCAATTTGACTTTTTTTGTATGACTCCAATGTTGATTCCAGAAATATTCTATGGTCTCTAATAATTGTGATTTTGGTGTGGTCATCCACGGCAATTCATCTAGGAAAATGATAAATTTTTTCTTACTTTCATTAATTGCCTGATCAAGTATCTCAAAAATCTTGAGCCATGAAGTGGGTATTGCTATCGGTATATTATGAAATAGCTGTCGACTTAATTCAGTACAAAACACGGTGCGTTGCGTCTTGAAAGAGCCTTGATCTATACCCGTTGTTGAAAAGAAGACACAATCTTTGGTTTTAAAGTAATTTTTTATTAAGTAAGTTTTTCCTACGCGGCGGCGTCCGTATACGGCCATAAACTCTGATCGATTAGAATGATAAAATTCATCTAGTTTTTTTTGCTCTCGATCACGCCCAGTAATCTTCATAACTATGCTCCGTTTAAGTGGCCACTTATAACTATACTATAAGTGGCCACTTAACACAATAAAATTTTCTGCTATCGTTGAAAAACATACGATAATAATTTCTTGCTGAAAAAATCTAGAAATTAAAATATCCAATAAATAACTAAAGCAATTTTTACTAGTAATTAAGTTTCCTCTTCTATAGCGTAGTGGCCGTTTATAACATCATTATAAACGGCCACTTAAGCGATGATTGAGAATGGTTCACCAAGGCACTTTGCTTTGGAATGGCCATAACGTACGGAACGTGTGACCAGGGGCCACGTCAAAGCACTTAGTGCATTAAGATAAGACTTGAATGGCTCAATCACTCAACTTTGGAAAGGAATGACACTTTTCGGATAGGCTATTATTTTTGCTGTAAATTTAGAGAGTTAGTTGGCAAGTTCGTAAAACGGTCGTTTTACGGAAAGATAAAATACCCAATTAATAGTCAACATTCTGTAAATTAGGTGCTATACTATTAATAGTCAACATTTTGCTAACTGTAAACAAGACGAGGTGTGGCGCGCAAACCCTCCAAAACGTTGAGTGATTGTTGTTGGTGGCTTATCGCCCTATGAGAAAGCAATGATGAAAGTGAAATACGAAGAAAGCTTAGTGTATAAAATTGAGCAACGAATGGAAGCCTTAGAAGGTAAGGTACTTCTATTCCGTGATGTTTCTGACTTGGCAGATAAAACGCAAGTCAGCCGTGCTTTACGTTGCCTCGTAAAAAAAAGCCAGTTGGTGAAAATTGGTTATGGGGTGTTTGCGAAACCATTATTTTATTCAGAACGTTTAAACTCCCCTATTATTGATTTTGATAATGCTGCATTAGAAGCACTCAATAAACTCAATATAAAATGGGAGCTAGGTAAAGCATTCCAAGACTACAACAACGGACTCTCTACACAAGTGCCCGTCAGAATGTCTGTCAAATTGAATAGTCGCTGTTCGCGAAATATATCTTATGATGGCGTGACATTGCGCTATGAATAAATTATCAGCGGAAGAAATTGCTCTCGTCTATGAAACAGCTAAGAAGCTGCGTACTGTTTCACCCAGTGTCATCGAAAAAGATATTTTTATAACGCGAGCCATTCACGCTATTGCTGACCTAGCTTTGCCGCAATTCAATTTAATCTTTTGCGGCGGTACCTGTTTAGCGAAAGCACATAAAATCGTTGGCAGGATGAGTGAGGATGTCGATTTTAAGATTTCGCCTATTATTCCCTTCTCATCTCTCTCAGAGCAACGAAGAAAATTGCGAGAACTTCGAGAGCAGATCACCCGTTTATTAATCTCGGCCGGCTTTGAAGCAAATACGAATATCCGTTCACGCGATAATAATAGTTACACCGTGTATCACTTGGATTTTCCCTCTTACTTTGAGCAACACCAGCACTTAAAGCCACATATTCAGTTAGAATTCACACTGGCATCTCATCGACTACCTACAGAAGTAAAATCTATCTCTAGTTTAGTAGATGTAGCTTTTCCTGATCCAAAAAATATCAGTAAAAATATTCATTGTATTTCCATTATAGAAACGGCTGCCGAGAAGTGGGTAGCGCTGACTCGCCGTATTGCTGCCATTTCTAGGGGACACGACTCTATGGATGAAACGTTGGTCAGACATCTTTATGATCTGCAATCCATTACATCACAAACAGACATGGCAGAAGATTTCTTTACATTAGCAATCGAAACGATTAATCGTGATAGGCTTAAATTTAAACGGCATCATGAATATAGAAATAATCCTTTAGATGAAATTCACCACTCTATTAATGTAATAAGCAACGATCCTGTTTGGTTAGAACATTACAATAATTTTTTAGAGTCAATGGTTTTTGACAGAGAGAATGCCACTTTCGAAAAATGCCTTGAACAACTGCAAAAATTTACAAAACAAATTGCATTACACCCAAAGTTTGAACAACTACTACAACTAAATATTGTTGCAGATGATGAAGCATTTAAATCACCTTCTTCATTATTAACCAAGCAAGCGTTAAATCAATTAAAACTGTATGTTGAGATGCAAGTAAAACTAACTAATATTGTGGAAGAAAAGCAGAAGCTTGCGCCAGATGATAAACAATCCCATCAACTACTCGAAAGAGCAAAACAATTAAACGGTCGCATTATAAAATTAGCGAAAGAAATTATTGCTATTCCAGAAGTTGTTAAGCTGCTATCAGAAGCACAGGATAACCAATTACCAGAAAAAAACTGTAAAAAAGCGAAGGAAATACGCCAACGTTTAAAAAATAATGAAATATCCATCGATGACATTAAACTTATTTTACGACATGTTAAAAGGGCGGCAATTAAATTGTCGAAAAATATAGATGATCAATTAGCAATATCATTCAAATAAAAAAATCATGAATAAACCATCTAGCAGCGCAATGACTACTTTCCACCGTGAAGAAGTATACAAAAAAATTAAAAATGATACAGAAACTAAAAAAGAAGAAAAATAGCAAAGCAATCTCTCTATTATAATAAAGTAGATGAAAACTTTAGATTTCTCTTTCATAGAGGAAAGGAACTACCTCAGAAGATTTTTATAAAGAGCAAATTATAAAACAAAGACGTATCATTGCACAGTTAGCAGTATAGAAAAAATTCTACAAATTAAATGTAATCAGTTAAGCAAAAGTAATAATTGCAAATCAAATTAAGCATATTGGGGTAGCGACCCCATTCGTGTCAAAATTTACGGTTATAATTTTATGCCAAAAATAGGCGTTCCAGATTTGGAGTAATTATTAATAAATTTATTCATTATTACTGCTGTTATTCAACCATTTTTCAGTTGTCTGTCTCCATTGTGAATAACAGTCAAGCCCACAATAATACCTGACGTAATCTTCCCCTTCAGGCGAGTACGCTGTTGATCTGGGGAGCCTTTTTAGACATGAATGACAGCTTTCAGTATCGCATACCTCGTTTGCGCCATATATTTCAAATGAAGTTATCAATGATAATGCTTTTCTGTCTTTATCCTCATTTTTTTTCGTGTGCTTTTCTTCTATATATCCTAAAGCTAGGCCACCTATTAGTAGATGATCATCTGGTAAAGAGATGATGTGTTTTGTGGTAGATTCATCGAGTGTTACCCAGCAACAACCGATCCCTAAACCCCAAGCGGCAAGCCACATACTTTGCATCGCAGTAGCACCGCTATAAGCATGTTGTCGATGTTTTACTAACCAATCGTCAATGTCGATTTTATCGTTGACTGATACGATAATCAAAAGTGGCGCATCGGCTAAGAAGCTAGCATGTTTTGCGGCAGAGGCTAAGTTTTCAAGACTTGCTTTGCTTCGAATTAAAGTGAAATGCCACGGCTGTGAATTTAATGGGCTTGGGGCAAATTGACCTGCTGTGAGTATTTTTTCTATGATTGTTTCATCGAGTTCTTTTGATGAAAAATGACGGACCGCATATCTGCTTTTTATTAACTTAATAATATCCATAATATTAATCTCTCAATTATTGCTGGTATTTATTTCAAAATACAGTTTTAAATATTTCCTGCTAACGATGGTCCATTCTTTTATACTGCTTTATGCAGATGTAGAAAAAGCTTAACAAATCCATTACTAGGATAGACTGCACGCTGGTGAATATTCTCGATTAGCTCAAAGCGCCTGGATCCTAAAAGCAGCTCCTCGAGTGCTATGCGCATTTCTAATCTAGCTAGAGGTGCTCCTAAGCAAAAATGAATGCCTTGTCCCCAAACTAGCCTCTCTTTTGTGTTTCGTTCAATCTCAATACTATTTGGGTCATTAAAAACATCTGGATCTCGGTTAGCAGCTATCCACATTAACGATAGATTCTCTCCTTTCGGAATTGTTCGTCCGTGAATATTGACTTCCCGTGTTGTCACACGCCGATTGGCAACCAGAGGACCGTCTACACGTAGAATTTCCTCAATAGCCATGGGAATGAGAGATGGTTTTTCTCGCAATTGATCTTGAAGTTTGCGATTTTGAGCAAGATGGTAAGCTAGGATACTTAATCCAGCGGCAACCGTGCCATGTCCAGCGACCCAGTTACGTAAGATGCTGACGATTTGATCATCGCTTAATCGCACGCCATCTATTTCAGTTTCAAGCAATCTGTTTGTCACACAGTTTTCATCACATGATGTGGCACGATATTTTTCAAGATTGGCCTTAACGACCTTGGAAAACATCTGGGCCAGCGCTTTTCCGGTAGCGGAATCTCTGTTAAAAGCAACTTTTTGATTGTCACGCACCCAATTATTGAGATCTTCCCACTGCTGCTCTGGCCAACCAAGAAAGTGGCACAATGTTTTTATCGCAAACGGTGTAACGAAAGTGCTTACAAATTCTATCTCTTTTTCTGCATCAACAGAAATGAGAAGATCGGTGGCGACTTTGCGAGCAAGTGGCTCGAACTTATCTAATTGATCTTTAGCAAAGTTGGGAGAAAGCACCTCGCGGTATTGCCCATGCACTGGTGGATCCATTCCATTCGGGATAGCTAAGAATTGAGATTGATTGCTGTATGTCTTTGGGTCCTCTAGAATCGAAACAATATCCTGATGGCGAAACAAAGACCAACCCATAAATTCGCTATGTGCCACTGGGCATTTTCCCCGCATTTCATCATAGGCCTGACGTTGATCTTTTAAGACCGATGGTTCCTTGGGATCCCAATCATCATGCTGTTTTTTATCCATCTTAGCGCCTCCATTAAGCGTGTTATTAACCAGCATAACCCTTACTAAACAAGGATTAATCTCTTCCAAAACTTTGCTTTGATTTTTGTGCCAGCAAAAAACCAAATAAACCTTGAATAGGCTTGCCTGAATCATCCAATTTATGCAATTGTCCTACCGATTCTTTATATTCCAAAATTGACCAACCACTATCTTGATAAAAATGATATAATTCTTCGCTTTTGGGTAAGTAAGTAAATGAAGAAGGTAGCGAGTAAGGTTCAGCCTTTATTGGAAACACCAGAAAATGCAATCCTTCAATTGCTGTTGTTAACTGTAATTCTGTTAATAAAGCGTGAATGCGCTTTGGTTCTAAAAATTGCAAACTCACCAGAGAAAGAACAACATCATAATTTTCCTTTTGCAAGGATAAAGGCTGATGTAAATCATGAAGGATGGTTTTGATGTTTAATAGATTTTCTTTTTGGGCTATTTCACTTATTTTATGAATCGATGATTCTTTAATATCAATACCGGCAAGTTGATGGCCAAGTGATGCAAGAAACAACAAGTTTCTTCCCTGACCACAGCCAATATCAAGAATATTTAAATCTTTTTTTTCCTTGAGATAAGTATTGTAAACGTAATACAAATCGCTATGAACATTTCCTAAACCATATTTCTTATTAAAATAACGGTGTGGCTGACAATAAAACTCAAGCGTTGCCGTAAAATTTTCACTTACTGGTTCGATTTTATGCCATAGTGCAGGTGGGATACACAACTCAGAATTATTAGTATCGATTCGATGTCTAGATAACTCTTTTTCTTTGCCACCGAGAAAAATGAAATTAATTTCACCAGAATGAAGCTGAAGCAATCCCCAAGTTCCTTCTTTGGTACTGTGTTTTTCAAGAAAAAACTTAATCTTCGCATGGCTGTCTAGTTCAATTCTTTTATAACAACAGAGGCCATCATAATTTATCAACATATTGTTCCCTTACTTATCCAAAATTTTTATTTCTATTTACTATAAAAAAGCAAAACAAAGCAGTAACCCTAATTTTATAATTTCAAAAATCCCATATGTAAAATGCATATGTGAATTCGAAGGCTTACTTCCTGCTAGTATCATATCAACGCGTCTACTTAAATAGGGGAATATCCATAACCCTTGTAATATGAGAATAAACACGATTGCGGCAAGAATAAGCCAATACCATAATAAAAGATGAACCATCAATCCCGTAATGATGAGAATTATCATTACGCCATATTGTGTTTTATGAAATGCGCTAAATACAGTTCGTCCGACATCTAAACCTACTGATTTAGTCAGTGTAGGCGTTTGGAATTTTATCCAACTTTCTAAGAACGAAATGCCAACAATCATTCCTGACCATAAAAGAGCTATAACAATTATTAGTTGCTCAGTCATGCCTTTTGCCATTACATTTATTCTCTATGACAATTGAAATATTTAATTTTTGATGGGTTTCTTTTTGTTCTTTTGAAGATTGCGGCAAAATATCTTTGAGTTTATATTTTTTCAATACCTTGCTAAAATCGGAACTCGCTTCATCTAAAATTACATTTAGGCGACAAATACCTTTGATTGGGCAAATAGGATGTTCACAATCAATCACCTTAAGTGTAGATTCAAAATGTGTAATGATTTCATAAATCGAGTTTTCTAATGTGGGTAAATTAATTTTAATACCGCCGCCTTTGCCGCGTTGTGTGGTGATAAACTTTAATTTTGCTAATTTGTTAACGATTTTAATTAAATGATCTCGTGCGATATGGAAGGCAGCGGCTATTTCATCTAACGTAGATAAACGCTCCTCTGACACTATTGCTAAATAGAGAAGTGTTCTTAAGGCATAATCAGTTCTTCGATTTAATTGCATAGCCTTCCTTTTTGTTACAAGTAATCACACTTTTTTTAAAATTTTCTCGCCTCGAGTTAAATAATCGGCAAGGTAATGATTAACATCACGATGATCAATCTCATCTTGACGTACGACTAATACAACATCACGTAAAGTAGCATTATCTGCTAATTTCCAATACTGTTTCGCAATATCAGGAGCTGGACAATTCACAATACGACCGCTATCAATTTCTTCAAGATAATGATTATAACTAACGACGGCTTCTTCTTCTAAATATCCGACAAAACGGTGCGCTGTGCGTGAAGAAATGACATACATAGTAAAATACATCACGACAAATAGCATTTGTGCAACGAAAATGATAAAGCGCTCAAATAAATTGGGTTTTGCAATACAAACAAAGGTCATTAAGTGCATGCGCTCGTTATCTGCTTCATCCAGCAATTTTTTTATCCAGCCTTCATCGTTTTTTATTTTCCGCAAACATCGTAAATGTAGTAATCCTGCACCTACCATGCCTGGCACTGCTGCAACAGTTTCTAAAACAATGGCGCGATTACCATAACGTTTACGAAAAAAAGTATCAGCAAAAAAACGAAAAAACTTCACTAAACCATAAGCAATTTTATCATTTAACTTTATAGCCGGTTTATGTGTAACGAGATCCATGATTTTTCCTCAATAAGGTTAAGTAAATCCATCATATTAAATTTGCATTTCAAATACAAGTTTAATATGATGGATTTTATTGAACATAGACCAATTATCATTAATCCTTTTGGAAAATCAGAATTTGATGCTTTGAAAACAGGTAAGTGACAATAGCTAAAAAAGTTTGTTGGATTTTACCCTATATCTAATGTACCCCTAATAGACTTCAAACCTGTGTCAAAATGAAGTGTACTCTATTCTGACGTCAGGCCAAACCTGATACTATGTCAATTTAGAATTGTTAATGTATTTCATTGACACTT
>JAHCLG010000037.1 GCA_026125385.1 Legionellales bacterium | reverse complement strand
GGCATGCTTCGTTCCAGGCTATGGCTGCGCATTGACGCGTAGCCAGGTTTGGCTGCGGCCGAAGAGTGGGATGCCGATATAACCGCGAATGGTGAGGGTGCGGCCTTGGTTACCTAAGGCAATTTCGGCGCGGTAGATTTTGCCATTGTGGGGGTCGAGCACATAACCATTTTTCCATAAATTATCTTTGGTTTTTTCTAAACCCCACAAAAACGTCATGCCAATGATGGGTTTATTGTGTAATGCGCCTTGGCATTTTTTACATTGATCTTTGGGTTTTTCGCCTTGACGCAAAAATACTTGTAGAATTTTACCTTGTAATTTTCCATTGACTGTTTCAATCTCAACGATGCTGCGCGCTTTTCCGCTGGCATCGTCAATGGTTTTCCATTGGCCAACGGGCGACATTGCAAGTGCAAAAGAGCATCCCGCACACAGTAAAATACTCAATATCATCCATCGCAAATAATTTTTCATTTTCATGGCGCCTCCACACTCAGCATTGCTGCTTCCATATAAAAAACACAATATATTGCTTTTTAACGCAATACTCAATGGCAAATAGACGATAATCTTGAATTAATTTCCGGCAAAACACAGAGAATTTTTTGCAAGAATACCCATAATAACTTGATTTTCATATGCTTGTGCTAAACTAAATGAGGAGAAATGCTGTAAAAAGCTTTCAACCCAAAGAAAATAGCAGTATATTAGTACGTGAAACTTAGTATCTTTGGGTGTTTTAATGAGGGACAACCGGGTGATCTCACCCGCGACATTCAGGAGTAAACGTCATGCCCGTAAAAAAACGTTCTGTTCGTAAAGTCACCACCGCTAAACGTGCCAGTGCTAAAACACGCAGCACCAAAGCTAAGAGTAATCAAACCATCGTCACTCAACTACGTCGCGAATTGCAAAAAATTCGTAAACAATTACGCGTAGCTGAAAAGAAAGTGGAACAAACCAATAAACAATGGAAAGCCAAAGTTGAAACCTTGAAAAAAGAATTTCAACGCAAAATTGCCGCTGCCAAAAAAGCTACCACCACTAAAAAAGTGAAAGCTAAGGCTAAACCCGCGAAAGCAAAAACTGCAACTGTTAAAAGTTTTAAAGCTCGTAAAGTGGGTGCTATTAAACGGCGTAGTATCGTTGCAAAACGTCGTCAAGCCGCTTAAATTTCAGTGGTTAAAAAGCACCGCTTGCCGGTGCTTTTTTTATTCCTGGCCATCATGATGAACTTCATCCATATTCAACCGTTTCGCTTGTTCGATTAAGTCAATCAACGCGGCTTCCGTAAGAGTTCCAGCTTGAAAAAATACCGCCACGCGTTCGCGAATAATAATTAACGTGGGGACGGAACGGACATTAAAATCTTGAGCAAGTTGCGCATTGGCTTCAACGTCTACCTCGGTAAAAAGACAATCAGAAAAGTGTTGTGACACTTTTTCATAAACCGTAGCAAAACGATGACAAGGCGCGCACCAAGCAGCCGAAAAGGCAATTAACACAATTTCATGTTGATCGAATATTTCGTCAAAATTACTTTCGGTTAATTGCACGGTGCTCATGTTGAAGTATCCAAAATAGCAAAAATTCGATCGCGAATTTCTTCGACAGTGCCCACACCTGAAATTTTGCTATAACGTGTGCGCTGAGGATATTGCTTAGCCATTTCTTGATAAAATTCGATTAAAGGCGTGGTTTGTTCGTGATACACTTGCAACCGTTTGCGCACCGTGGCTTCGCAATCGTCTTCCCGTTGAATTAAGGTATCGCCCGTAATATCGTCGCGATTATCCACTTTGGGTGGTTGATAAAGAATATGATAAATGCGACCAGACGCTACATGAATGCGCCGTCCACTTAAGCGTTTGACAATTTCTTCGTCATCCACAGCCAGTTCAATGACGTGATCTAAAACAATGCCCTGCTCTTCTATTGCTAAAGCTTGCACTCGGGTGCGTGGGAAACCATCGAATAAAACGCCATTTGCACAATCTTTTTCTTGAATACGTTCTTTGACTAAACCAATAATAATATCGTCTGAAACTAAACCACCAGCGTCCATCGCCGCTTTGGCTTTTTTTCCCAGCGGTGTTCCCGCGTTAACCGCAGCTCGTAACATATCGCCCGTAGAAATTTGTGAAATCCCATAACGTTCCACAATATATTTTGCTTGCGTCCCTTTCCCTGAACCTGGACTGCCTAACAGCATCACTTGCATGAATCATAATCTCCTGTTGCTTTAAGCGGATTTTTAATGCGTTAATTCCTGGCAATAGTAACCTTAACTCTTGTACTATACAACGATTTCCACCAAGATCTTGTGGTGCGACGCATCACCATATACCAAGGAAATGATTATGCCGATTTTAGTTTTTGACATTGAAACCGTTCCCGACATTTCATCTGCGAAAAAACTGCATGATTTTAGCGGATTAAGCGATGCTGAAATTGCCAATGCATTATTTTTATTGCAACGACAAGCCAGTCATGGCAACGATTTTTTACGTTTGCATTTGCAACGCGTGATCGCCATCTCATTAGTGCTCTACGATCAAAATCATTTAAAAGTATGGTCACTAGGTGAGGTGAACGCTACAGAAGACGATATTTTGCAACGTTTTTTCCAAGGCATCGAAAAATATCAACCACAATTAGTTTCGTGGAACGGTGGTGGCTTTGATTTACCCGTTTTGCATTATCGCTCACTGTTACACGGCGTAAGTGCTCCAACCTACTGGGAAACGGGCAACGAATTAAATCAATTTCGTTGGAATAATTATTTAAATCGTTATCATGAACGGCATTTAGATTTAATGGATTATTTAGCGTTATATCAAGCTCGCGCGAATGCGCCATTAGATGATATTGCCACCATGTTGGGCTTTCCTGGCAAAATGGGCATGAGTGGTGCGAAAGTATGGGATGCCTATCAACAAGGCGAATTGCCAGCCATTCGCAATTATTGTGAAACCGATGTATTAAATACTTTTTTAGTCTATTTGCGTTTTCAATTAATTCGTGGTCAGCTTACTCGAGAACACTATCAACAACAATGTGATCGACTTAGACACTATTTACAACATGAAAATAAACCACATCTTAATGAATTTTTACAGGCATGGCATATTTAATTTAGGAAATTAAATCTTATGAGAAAATCGTTTGATCGTCATCAACTCCACACCGCAACCATAGAATCCTTAAGTCATGAAGGCCGTGGCATCGCACATATTGATCAAAAAATTCATTTTATTGATCAGGCATTACCAGGTGAAACGGTAGAATTTCAATTAACCCGCAAACACAGTCGCTATAACGAGGGCATGGCGGTTAATATTATTAACCCAGCACCTGAGCGCGTGTCTCCGCGGTGTGAATTTTATCAATTGTGTGGGGGTTGCAGTTTGCAACACCTAAGTTCACCCGCGCAAATTGAACTAAAGCAACGCGTATTATTAGAAATGCTCAAGCACATTGCTAAAGCCCAACCTCAAACACTGTTACCTCCCTTGCAATGCGACACGTGGGGATATCGCCATAAAGCACGCTTAGGCGCGAAATATTTACTCAGTAAAAATACCATGCTCATCGGCTTTCGTGAACGCAATGGCCGTTATCTCGCTAATATGAATTCGTGCGAAATTCTCGAACCCCGTTTAGGTAAACGCATTCACCTGTTACGTGAATTTTTCGATACCTTTACTGCGCGTGAACACATTGCGCAATTAGAATGTGCGGTGAGTGCGGATACTGTGGCGTTAATTATTCGTCATTTGCGCGAATTAACCTCAGAAGAAATAAATGCCTTAACAGCCTTTGCGAAAATTCACGAATTTGCCATTTACTTACAACCTGGAAAACCCGATAGTATTCATAAAATCTATCCTGACGATGATAACGAGTTACTCTCGTATCGATTGGATCATTTTAATTTAGAATTATTTTTTCATCCCACAGATTTTACTCAAATCAATCCCAGTTTAAATCCTTTGATGATTGAACAAGCGCTAAGCTTACTGGATCCAAAACCCGATGAAACGATTTTAGATTTATTTTGTGGCTTAGGAAATTTTACTTTACCCATTGCGACGCGTGCTGCCAAAGTGATTGGAGTAGAAGGTGATCCACGCATGTGCGTGCGCGCAACTCATAATGCGGCGCACAATAAACTCGCCAATACCGAATTTTATGCCGCCGATTTAACGCAGTTGCACGAAAAAGCGCCGTGGTTTAACGAAAACTATGCTAAAATTCTTATCGATCCGCCACGTTCAGGTGCGTATGAAATACTAGAACAATTTGCCCAAAAACCTGTCCAAAGGATTGTTTACGTATCGTGTAATCCAGCCACGCTGGCACGCGATGCCGAATTGTTAATTCATCAGCAAGGATATTGTTTGCAAGCTGCGGGTGTGATGGATATGTTTGCACACACCAGTCATGTTGAAGCCATGGCCTTATTTACTAAATCACCGCAGCCATCATAATCGAGTGAACTATGGTACAAATCAAACAACGCGATTTTTATTTACCCGATCACAGTATTCATTTAGAAACTTGGTTAAGCCATTTAGCACGCGAATATCAGCCAGCCGATTTGCGCTTGATCCAAAACGCCTGTGCGCTAGCGGAATTTGCTGGCAGTGAAAATGCCACACCTAATGCAATGTCGTGTTTACAAGAAGGCTTAGCCATTGCAGAAATTTTACATTCGCTGAAAGCCGACAGCACAACATTGGCTGCAAGCCTAGTTTATAGCTGTGTGCAATACGCCGATTTAGATATCGAAGATGTGCAAGAACAATTAGGTAAAGAAGTCAGTAAATTAATTCAAGGTGTCGAACGTTTAGCGGAAATTCGTTTTTTGCACCAAACCAGTCATCGCGAATTACATCATCGTCGTCATCTCGATAATATGCGACAAATGTTAATTGCCATGGTAGAAGATGTCCGGGTTGTGTTAATTAAACTCGCCGAACAAACCGTGAATTTACACGCAGCGCCATTACTCGGTGAACAACATTGCAAAACCATTGCCCAAGAAACCTTAGATATTTATGCCCCTCTGGCGAATCGTTTAGGGGTTAATCAAATTAAATGGCAATTAGAAGATTTAGCATTTCGCTATTTTAATAAAGAAGAATATCATCGTATCGCCAAATCGCTCGATTCTAAACGCGTAGAACGCGAACAATTCGTGCAAGAGGCCATCGACTCTTTACACGAAAAAATTAAAATAGAAGGCATTGAACAATTTGAAATTAACGGACGCGCGAAACATATTTACAGTATTTATCGCAAAATGCAGCGCAAAAAAGTCGGTATTAATGAAATTTATGATGCGCTGGCAGTGCGCGTCTTGGTGGAAAATATCGAAGATTGTTACGCCGTATTAGGAATTGTTCATAGTTTATGGAAACAAATTCCCAAGGAATTCGATGATTATATTGCCACACCCAAACCCAATGGCTATCGCTCTATTCATACTGCAGTCATTGGCCCAGGACAGAAAAATTTAGAAGTACAAATTCGCACCTTTCAAATGCATAAAGAATCTGAGCTGGGAGTGGCGGCGCATTGGGCATATAAAGAGGGCGCCAAAAAACCCACGCAAGAAGGCCGCATTGCCTGGTTACGTGAAGTGCTCGATTGGCAAAAAGAATTAATTTCCCAAGAAGAACGCGGCAATCTCGATGCCAATCTAACAGACGATCGCATCTATGTGTTAACCCCGCGCGGTGAAGTTAAAGATTTGCCACTGGGTGCAACGCCACTCGATTTTGCTTATCAAATCCATAGCGAAGTCGGACATCGTTGTCGTGGTGCGAAAGTGAATGGGAAAATTGTCCCTTTAAATTATCACTTACAAACTGGTGAACAAGTTGAAATTCTTACAGGAAAACACGCCCAACCCAGCCGCGATTGGATGAATCCTCATTTGGGTTATCTCACTTCTTCACGCGCGCGTGCACGAGTATTTAGCTGGTTTAAACAACAAGATTACCAACAAAATCGCGATGACGGGCATAATTTATTAAAGGCCGAATTAAATCGCTTAAATTTATCCAATCCCGATGAAGAATTTTTATTAAAAAAATTCCACTATAAATCATCTGCTGATCTTTATGCGGCATTAGGCTGTGGCGATTTACGCGTTAGCCAAATTATTGGCGTTTTACAAACTCAAGAAAAACCACAAACCGCTAAAGATGATCACATCGTAATTAAATCACACCCCAAAATTTCAGCGAATACCGCGCCCAGTGATATTACCATTTCGGGAGTGGGTAATTTGTTAACGCATATTGCGCGTTGTTGTCAACCCTTGCCGGGAGAAGCAGTCATTGGTTTTATTACCCGCGGACGCGGCGTTTCTATTCATCGTCAAGATTGTGCGAATGTCTTGCATGCTTCAGAATCCAGCAAACAACGTTTAGTGAGTGTGGAATGGGAAGCAACCGCACGTCATCACTATCCGGTTGATATTGTGATTAATGCTCATGATCGGCGAAATTTAGTTCGCGATGTCACGGCGATTTTATCGAATGAACATATTAACCTCGTGGCTATTTCTACGACGACGAATAAAAATGAAAATAGCGCACAAATCAATTTAACCATTGAAATAGATGATTTAACACAGTTAAGCCGCTTATTAACATTAATTCAACAATTACCCAACGTCACCATGGTGCGTCGTGAACAATCAGGATAAAACAAGGAAAAATAATCATGCTAAAAAACTGGGATATTAAAAAAAGAGTTTTATTATTAGCATTATTACCCACTATCTTAATTTCGATTGTGCTCGGTTGTTATTTCACGTTAATTCGCTTCCAAGATTTAGAAGCACAATTGCACAAAGAAGGTCATTTTATTATTCGTGAATTAACCTCTGCGAGTAAATATGGCTTATTTACTAATAATCGTCATTTATTACAAGATTTAACGGATGCCACGATTGATAATCCTAATATTGACGCTGCAATTATTTTTGATGATCACAAAAATATTTTGGCTTATGCTGGCCCTTACGATGAAAAATTGAGCCTCAGCGCCCATGAATTACAACCCGACAATCAAGTTAGTGTTCGCGAGGATGAATCGAACTTGATTATGATCAAACCCGTGATGTTGAACATCAACACGGTTGAGAATTTAAAAAATAATCCGCTTTCCACTCATACTCCAACTCGCGTGGTAGGTTGGGTGGCTATCGCGTTTAACCCTGCTGGAATACGCTTAGCGCAATATCAAACGCTCTTCACCAGTGCGATTTTTTTACTATTGGCCACGTTGTTTAGTATTATTTTTGCCTGGCGTATTGGACGTGATATTACCGATCCCTTAACCGCAATTACGGAAGCTGTGAATAAAATTAAAGAGGGTCAGTTAGCCATTCAACTGCAACCCGAATTTGGTGGGCAATTGGGCATGCTAAGTCAAGGCATTAATCAAATGACGAAAGCTTTACGCCGTTCACAAGAAGAATTACAACAAAATATTGAACAAGCAACGCACGATCTCAAAGAAAGTTTAGAAACGGTGGAAATTCAAAACATTGAACTCAATATAGCACGCAAAGAAGCCTTAGAAGCTTCGCGCGTTAAATCGGAATTTATTGCCAATATCAGTCATGAAATTCGCACTCCAATGAACAGTATTATTGGCTTTACCAATTTATTACTTGAATCTGAATTATCTCCGCATCAACGCGATTATTTAACCACCATAAAAAAATCTGCAGCGAATTTGCTGGACATCATTAACGATATTTTGGATTTTTCTAAAATTGAAGCCGGCAAACTGCGTTTGCATTATATTCCTATGTCGCTGCATGAATGCATTGATGACGTCTTAGAGTTATTAGCACCCAATGCGCATGCCAAGCATATCGAATTAATTAGCATTATTGATAAAACCATTCCTAGTGAATTAATCGGCGATCCCTTAAGGCTAAAACAAATTATTATCAATTTGGTTGGCAACGCCATTAAATTTACTGATAAGGGCAGCGTAGAAGTTCACGTGGGTTTAAAAAACAGTACTACTGAACATAATGAATATTTAATAGAAATTATTGATACCGGTCTTGGATTAAATGAACAAGAGCAAAAGCAATTATTTCGCGCGTTCGGCCAAGCCGATAGCTCAGTGCACCGCCGTTATGGTGGAACCGGATTAGGACTCGCAATTTGTAAACGTTTAATTAATCAAATGGGCGGAACCATCGGGATTAAAAGTGAAACTAATTTAGGATCGACTTTTTGGTTCACATTTATTAGTGAACATGCCAAAACAAAATTGCCAGGACATATTGAATATTCTCGTTTAAATGGCTCCAGTATTTTATTGTTTGAAGAACATCCACGCGTGCGTTTTTCTTTAGAATTTCTGCTTAACACTTGGGGAGTAACCTATGTTAGTTCTACAAACGAAACAGAATTTAACCAAGCATTGCAAGAAAAACGCTATCAATTAGTGATTTTGGGCATTAACCAACCTTCGCTGGGATTAAAATCATTATTTTCCAATCTATCACAACGTAACCAACCTTTTATCGTATTAATTAATTCCAGTAATCAAGAAATTATTCAAGAAATTAAACATCAAGGCGCTTTACAGTGTCTCATTAAACCGGTTTCTGCCAAAAAACTTTATCATGAATTGTGTCATGGATTATTACATAAACAAAAAGAGAGTTTATTACCCACACATACACCATCACCAAGTGCTCAGCGATATGAAATAACAGCATTGGTGGTAGACGATAATGAAGCCAATTTAAAATTAATTAAAGCATTACTCGAAAAATTGAGCATAACAGTTCGCACGGCTGATGATGGCGAGCGCGCAGTGGAACTTGCCAAGCAAGAACACTACGATATTATTTTCATGGATATTCAAATGCCAAAATTAGATGGCATTGAAACCACTCGCGTCTTACGCCACGCTAAACACTTAAATCATGCTACGCCCATTATTGCCATCAGCGCCCATATTTTAGGCACAGAAAAAGATACGTTAATTGCAGCCGGCATGAATGATTATTTGAGTAAACCTCTCGATGAATCACAATTACAGACCTTATTATATAAATGGGTAAAAAAATCTAAACTTAATAATGTTAGATCTGAGCATGAAACGCCGCATTCATTCATCAGCAATGCTATTATTGATTTGACCTTAGCGACAAAACTCGCTGGTGGCAAACCCGATTTAGCAATTGAGTTATTAGAAATGTTAATTGAAAAACTACCCGAAGAAAAAGCCACGATCATTGAAACTTATCAGACAAACGATTTTGAACAACTTGAACATTATGTTCATAAACTTCATGGTGCAACCTGTTATTGTGGAGTACCTAAGCTTAAACAAGCAACTCATCAATTTGAAACCGTGTTAAAGCGGCAACAGCACGATCGTTATGCGGAATATTTTCAAAATTTAATTCTTGCGATTGAAGAAGTGATTAATGAAGGCGAGAAAATTCATCACCTACCCCTCTTCTCGAATTAATCTGGCAGAAATTAGGTAGCGTTATCTATACTCAAAAAGTAATGCAAAAAAAACCGTGACCCAAGAGAACGTTTTAACAGAGAGGTCACGGCTCAATAACACGGCAAGCCAGAGAATTTTTATTGGGAATTTATTTTCAACGCTGTGATAGTTGCATTTGGAGGATTTATATTTCCCATTTTCTTACGTTTAGTTAGAAATAAGCTTAACTTAAAAGTTGAAATTCCTGATCTATTTTTAACAGCACTTACACTAATGTCTATTAGTATCCTTTGCTTAGTTTTCGGCATCCTTAATCATGATTTAACTCTGCATGTTAATTCTTGGTGGGTTGTAGGAAGCTATTCAATCCAATCCATTGCGGAACTCTGTATTGCTCCGGTAGGAAGCTCTATGATTGCGGTGCTGGCAAGAGACAGTCTCCAGGGCATTATGATGGGAAGTTGGATGTTTTTTTCTGGAATCTCCGCCATTATTGCTGGAAAAGTTTCAAGCTTAGTCACAGCAACTAATTACTCCAAAAATATTAACGAGATTTCTGCTAATTTCTATTCACTATTTGTCACACTATTAGTTTTTTCTCTGGTAATTACTATAGTTCTCGCTCTATTAAGAAATTTCATTAAAAAACTAATTCACCCTGAATGTTAATCCATCATCAATAACCTGTTAAGATCGAAAATATTTTTTCACGCTTAAATTTTAAGCTTTGATGCCGAACTAATATTACGGAGACATATATTTAGTTATGCATTCCTTCGTATCTTTATACTTAGCATCTCACTTATAACCCACTCGTTTTAATTATATTGCACCACCACCTACACTTTCCCAACAGTATTAATCGTTAATACCACGGGAGAAATGGGATGTTGAGTATTAATGGGTTTGGAAATTGCGTAGACATCATCGGGTTGTGGAAGGGCTTGGCCACTCGGAGAAATTCGCGCAATAATGCGAATATTCGGGTAGTGATTCAAATCGATATTCGGTAACATCGCCATGGTTGAATCAAGCGTTATATTTAGCGGTAAATCTTTAACGTGTTTTTGAACGATTGCTAAAGGCATCGGCGGGCCTTGCAGCGCTTGCGCGTAAATAAAAACTTTAGTTTCCGGTGTAAAGTTTTTTTGCTCATGGTCTTGTAAAGTTACGTGAACTGGAATTTTAATTAACGTTTTAGGATGTAATAATTGTAATTGTTTTTGCGCTTTAACAATTGCGTCTAAAATAATTTTACCATCAGCTGTTTGTGGCGGATGTTCTTGCAACAGTTTTTCCCATAAGACAATCGCTTGTTGATAATCTTGATGATGATAATTATCAATCGCTAATAAATTTAAAGCGGTATTATTGTTAGGATCGTTTTTTAAAACAGTTTGTATCATTTCCAAAATCTCGGGTTTAAATTGTTGACCCTGGGCAAAGTAACTCGCTTGCGCGTATTGCATGGTGATATCATTATTATTGGGTGACAGTGTGTGTGCGTGAAAAAATGCTTGCTCGGCTTGCTTAAAATTGCTCATGGTAAAATACAAACGCCCCAGCAAATACCATCCGCGATCACTATTAGGATCCTGCGCTAAATGAGCTTGTAATTTTGCAATAATCAAGGCGGGCGTTTTTAATTCGGCGATGATTTTTTGCGTCTCTTTAGCATTCTTTTGTAACGTATAATATTCTTTTAATCCTGTATTGTCTCCCCATTTGCTATACAACACGAATGCGAGGCTGAGTATTAAGAGGGTAGCAATAATGGCAACGATTGGGCTTTTTTGTTGGAGGTATCCTGGCCATTGCTTAGAATCCACCTGGCGCACCAAAGGTAAACTGACGCATAAGCAAGCACTCAATACCATAAAACCAAATAGCATCCAAAATACAAGCATCATCATTTTTTAGCAATTCCTATCCTGTTATTATCGTTGCATGCGCTGACGTTTTTTCCAGATCAACCATCCCATGAACATGCCTACAGCAAAAAATATCAACGGCGCAAACCATAACGCATAGGTATTTTCTTGGAGTGGTGGTTTATATAATACAAAATCACCATAGCGATCGACTAAATACTGGCGAATGGTTTCATTACTGTGATGCTGCTTGACCATCTGATAAATTTGCTGGCGTAAATCGGCGGCGAGTTTGGCATTGGAATCGGCCAAATCTTCATTTTGACAGACTAAACAACGAAATTGCGTCAGCAAATAATGAAAACGTTGTTGATCGTTAGGATGTTGAAATGGGTAAATATCGCTCGCGGCAAAACTAGGCGACATCATAATTAAACCTATTAATAATAGAATAATACTCAGAGATTTTAAATTGACTAAGATTTTTTTCATACGCTTTCCTGTTGTAATTTTTTAATTAAGGGTAACATGCTATGTTGCCAAATTTCGGGAGTGATAGCGCCAATTTGTTTAAAACGAATGATCCCTTTTTTATCGAGAATAAACGTTTCGGGTGTTCCATACACGCCCCAATTAATTGCCGTGGTGCCGTGTTCATCAAATAAAATTTTCGTAAATGGATTACCCAGTTTATCGATAAAATGTTCGGCATCTTGCCGAGTATCTTTATAATCTAAACCATAAATTGGGAGGGTGTGGTCAAGCGCAATTGACATCAAGATTGCATGCTCATCTTGACAAGTCACACACCAAGATGCCCAGACGTTCAGTAACGATACTTGACCTTGAAAAATTGAATTATTATACCACTGTCCTGGTTGGTCGAGACTCGCTAAATAAAATGTCGGTGCCGGTTTATTAATTAATGGCGATGGAATACGGTGTGGATCTAAATTCAATCCGCGCCAAAATAATGCGGCTAACGCTAAAAATAAAATAATGGGTACTAGCGCCCATAAGGATTTTTTCATGTTAATGATTCCTGAAGCTGCCATTGGGTGAGTTGATCGTGGTTTTTTTTGCGTCGATAACGTTTATCGAATGCGGCAAATAAGCCACCGATTAAAATTAATAATCCGCCTGTCCAAATCCAGCGTACAAAGGGTTTATAATATAAGCGAAATGACCACGCTGAGCTATTGGGAATGGCCGATCCTAAGGCGACATAAATATCGCGCCAAGGATTGACAGCGATCGCCACTTTAGATAATGCCATTTCGCGTACTGGATAATATCGTTTTTGTGGGTAGACAATTTGGGTGAATGTGCTGTGGTGTTTAGTGACGATAAGCTTAGCTTCGGCAGCTTGATAGGTAGAACCTGGTACCGTGGTAACATTCACAAAATGAAAATAATAATCTCCAAGCTGCGCTGTTTCACCGGGGACTAAACTCAGCGTACGTTCAATTGAAAAATTAGAAACTAAGATAATCCCAATAGCAGCAACGCCTAAACCGATGTGGCCTAAGACCATGCCATAATGCGCAAGCGGTAATTGCATAAAACCTCGCACACCTTTTTTAATGGCGCGCACTTTGGCTAAGGTCGTAAAAATAACGGCATTAATAACCCAAAATGCAAAAAATAATCCAACGCTGAGCCAAAAATAAAATTGATGAAAAATCACTAACGGTAAACTAAAACCTAATAATAATGCTGATAACATGGGCCAACGAATTTTTTGCATTAAATCCCGCAGCGACTGATTTTGCCAATGCGCATGCGGGGCAAGTGACATAAAAAACATCATCACTAACATAATCGGAATAAAGACTAAATTAAAATAGGGCGCCCCTACCGAAATTTTTCCTAAGTTGAGCGCTTCTAAAATCAGAGGATACAAGGTGCCTAATAATACTGTCGCACAGGCCGTGGTTAACATAATATTATTCAATAGCAAAAATGTTTCGCGGGAAATAAATTGGAAGGTGGCATTATCTTCAAGAGCGCGGGCGCGCCACGCATATAACAATAACGATCCTAAAATAACAATGCTTAAAAATTTTAGCATATAAGCACCGCGCGCCGGATCAACAGCAAAGGCATGAACTGAAATTAAAATACCAGAACGCACTAAAAACGTGCCTAATAAACTTAAAGAAAACGCAAAAATCGCTAATAATACAGTCCAACTTTTAAAACAGCCGCGCTTCTCTGTGGCTGAGAGTGAGTGAATTAAGGCCACTCCCATCAGCCACGGCATAAACGAGGCATTTTCCACCGGATCCCAAAACCACCAGCCGCCCCAACCTAATTCACGATAAGACCACCAACTGCCCAGGGTAATTCCCGCGCTTAAAAATCCCCAGGCAATTAATGTCCACGGACGAGTCCAGCGTACCCATTGCGTATTTAATTCCCCGCGCCATAATCCCGCTATAGCAAAGGCAAAGGCCACAGAAAATCCCACATAGCCGATATAGAGCATGGGTGGATGAAAAATAAATCCGGGATCTTGCAGTAATGGATTTAAATCGGCGCCATTGCTGGGGATGCTCGGTAAGAGACGAATAAAAGGATCGGAGGTGGATAATGAAAATAATAAAAATCCCACGCTTATCATTCCCATCACGCTTAATACTTGTGCCAACATGTCGCGCGGTAAATTTTTACTGAAAAAACACACAGCCAGTGTCCAGCACGCTAAAATTTGCATCCAAAGTAATAATGATCCTTCATGCGCGCCCCACACCGCACACACGCGATAAAAAAGTGGTAAATGAGTATTAGAATTTTGCGCGACATATAACACTGAAAAATCATTCTGTGCAAAAGCCCAGGCCAACGCAAGAAATGCTAAAGTCACAAAAATGGCTTGTCCCATCGCCGCGGGTTTAGCTACCGCCATCCACTGACTGCGTTTTAAAAAACTGCCAAGCACGGGTAAAAATGCCTGAAAGCACGCTAAGCATAATGCGAGAATTAAAGCAAAATGTCCAAGTTCTGGGATCATAACGTTTCCTGTGGGGTTAGGTTTTTTTTAATTCTTGTTTAATTTGTTGGGGCATGTATTGGTTATCGTGTTTGGCTAATACTTGATCGGCAATAAAGAGTTGCTGATTTTGCAAATGTCCTTCGGTGACAACGGCACGTCCTGCTTTAAAGAGATCGGGTAAAATGCCTTGATAATGCACTTCAATTTGATGTTGGTTATCAGTCACAGTAAAAATGACTTCGCCATTTTTTAAATAATGGACGCTATTTTTCGCCACCAATCCGCCTAAACGAAATTCTTGATGAAGTGGCGCTTGGCCTTGTTGAATTTGCGTGGGGCTGATGAAAAAATTAATATTATTGCTGAGCGCATAGAGCATAAAGCCCAGCGCTACACTCACGCCAGTGATTATCAAAGCAATAAAATATAAACGTTGTTTACGTTCTTTTCTCATGGTGTTTACGCCAATAAGTCAATAGAGATTGTTTAATCATGCGAGGTTGTTTTAGCGCGCGAATAATGTTAACGCTAATAACCAATAATCCACAACCATAAGCCAACCACACGTATAAGGCATAGCCACCCATCGCAAAAAAATGTTCAAGTTTACTGATGAGCATGCATCACCTCATATACCCAGCGTTTATCGCGTTCACGCCACAAAATTTCTGGACGCGCTAAACTTAACAATAAACTGATATAGAATGCGTAAAAGGCAAAAATCATGATGATTAATGGTTGCAGCATACTGCTCGCAATCGTGGAATGTTGAAACAGTGAAATCGATGCACCTTGATGCAAAGTATTCCACCAAATCACGGAATAATGAATGATGGGTAAATCGATTGCGCCCACAATCGCCATGACACTGCTGGCTTTGGCGCTAATAGTCGGATCGGAAATGGCGTTACGCAGAGCAATGTAACCTAAATATAAAAACAATAAAATTAGTTCTGAGGTTAAGCGCGCATCCCACACCCACCACGTACCCCACATGGGTTTGCCCCACACGGCACCAGTAAATAAAGCTAAAAATGCCATCGACGCACCAATGGGCGCACTCACTTTGGCTATGACATCGGCGAGTTTAATTTTCCAAATTAAAAATATCACGGCATTCACGGCCATGACAGCAAAAATTAAAATCGACATCAAGGCCGCAGGTACGTGTAAATAAATAATACGAAAACCATCGCCTTGTTTATAATCGGCAGGCGCAAGAACCAATCCACCAATTAATCCGTAAATAAATAATACGCTGAATATTCCCCAGCACCACGGCAGGACAAAACTACTGAATCGATAAAAATAACGCGGTGATGATAATTTATGAAACCATTGCCACATGCCATTCATCCACTGTGTTCACGCCTCCATTAATCCTATTTTAACGGCAAAAGCCAAGGCTAACGGCGCTAAACTTAAACTTAGTAATAATAATCCAGCAAGAATTTCTAATTGACCTGCGGGATTTAATCCTAATTCCACCATTAACACGCTGCCACTGCCGAAGATCAACACCGGCACGTATAAAGGTAAAATCAAAAGCGCGAGCAGTATACCATGATTTCTAAGCCCAAGCGTTAATCCCAAGCCAATTCCACCGATTAAACTTAAGATAGGTGTGCCCAACAGCAAACTTAGGCAGAGAATGCTACCTTCATACCAAGAAAGCTGCATCACCAAGCTTAACAGTGGAGTCAGTATAATAAGCGGCAAACCTAGCAACAACCAGTGGGCAATCACCTTGGCGAGTAATAACACGCTTAATGGATGCGGACTTAAGACCATCAATTCGAGGTTACCATCGTGATAATCACTGCGTAATAAATTATCGAGCCCCAGCAGAGTTGCCAGCAATGCCGCGACCCAAATCACTCCCGGCGCTATGTGCTTTAACAATTCGGCATTGCTGCCAATCGCTAAAGGAAATAAACACACTACTATCACAAAAAAAGCAACGGGATAAAGCATTTCACCGCGTTTGCGCATGGCGATTAAATATTCGCGGAGGATGATGTGTTTGAGTGCCGTTGTCAGAGAGTTCATTGAGTGAGCCTCAACACGTTAAGCGCATCTAGAGTTAAGGCTTGATGAGAGGTGATCACGATGAGACCTTGACGTTGTTGGTGTTCTTGAATAAGCGTGTGAATTAATGTTACGCCATCCTGATCGAGTGCGGTGAGCGGTTCGTCTAAAATCCATAAACGTGTGGGATTTAAAATTAAACGTGCCAAGGCTACACGACGTTGTTGGCCTGATGATAAGTGAGCGCATATTTCATCGCGTTGTTCGGCTAATCCTACGTGTGCTAGTGCTTGATCGGGTGAAATGCTTGCAGCCGTTAGACCGGCAAAAAAACGTAAATTTTCGCGAGGCGTTAATTGTAATTGCAGCGCCGGTGTTGCGCCTAAATATTGCAATTGCGTTAAGTAGTCGATGCGTTGTTCGTGAATGGATGTTCCACACCAGTGAATACTGCCGCGTGTGGGTAATAATAATCCGCATAACATGCGCAATAGCGTGGTTTTTCCTGCCCCGTTATTACCCACAATTTGTAAAATTTCTCCAGCATGCAGGACAAAATTTAAATTCGTAAATAATCGTTTCTCACCGCGTTCGCCTTGTAAATGCGTGACCGCTAAAGTGGGTGATTGTGCTGGCAACACGGTGTTGAAATCCTGCATTGGAAAAGCGTTCATGATAGCATGAACCCTTAAAAAAATTCTTGTACAATTTTCTCGGGCATCGCCACAGGCTTTCCTGTATTATCAACAAATACCAGTTTGAGATCGGCCTGCAAACAGTCTTGTTGCTGTTGATTAACCACGGTATATTTTATAAATAATCCTTTATTAAAGGGCGTATGAGGATTCATCATAATGCTGAGATTATCATCATAATACGCCGGCTTTAGATATTTCACCTGAGCTTCAGCCACCACACCGCCAATATTTTCTTTGAGCATCTGTGCAAATGGCATACCCACTTCTTGCAAAAGATGAAGCCTCGCTTCCATTAAAATAGTCAGCCACTGCGCATGTCCCACAATTCCCATAAAATCGATATCGTTTAAACGGACTTTGTAATTAAAATGGTAAGTTTTCATTGAAAATCCTTATATAACTTAAATTACTATTTTTTTGCCAGCTACAGGGTTACAGGGATATACCGCGCCATGTCTCGGGTATTATAAGCAAAACCCACGTCGCCATCAGGTTTCATCACTAAAATTCCACCATGACCGTTGACACTTTTTTTAAGAAAATCAATAGCGTGATTTGCAGCATCTTGCGCAGATTTGTTTTTTAGCATTAATAATGCTCGCATCCCCATGGCTGACCGCATAATGGATTCGCCCCATCCGGTGCAAACAAAAGCACCCAGTTGATTATCCGCATAGAATCCACTCCCAATTAATGGCGCATCGCCAATTCGTCCTGGTGCTTGATTTAAAATTCCACCGGTGGAATTTCCTGCGGCTAAATTACCGTTTTTATCAAGTGCAATTGCTCCAACAGTATCATGATTTTTTTCATGCCACATTGCTTCAACCAGAGTGGTATTCCCTTGTTGAATTTCACGTAATAATGCTTGTTGATGAGGGGTTATATGGTAACTTTCAGGGACCATTGCAACTTCATGCTGCTTTGCAAATTCATGGGCACCATTCCCTGAAAATAAACAATGGTTACTCTGTAATAATACTTCTTTGGCAAGCCTAATCGGATTTTTTACTAAATTCACGTCCACGATAGCACCCGATCGTAAATCCTGTCCCGTCATTAATCCGGCTGATAAATTCACACCTCCCGCCGTATTTAAACAGGCACCGAATGCGGCATTAAACGTGGGATCATCCTCCATCACCCCAATTGCAGCGACAATAGCCTCTAATGCACTACCGCCTTGCTGTAAAATTTTCATGCCTTCATCATAAGCATTTTTACAGCCTTGTTGGTAATCTTCATGTAATTCATCTGGAATATTGCTGGCGCCACCGTGAACAATTAAGTTCATAAAAAAATCCTGGAAAAATATAACTGGCAAAATCATAACATAATTAGCCAATATCATTAAGAAAGTTTTATCCATCATAATTTTTAATACTGTGATTGATGTTGATCACTAGTTGCTTTATTCTTAGGTTATTACTCAGCAAGGAGATGCTTTATGGTACGTCGTTATGCTTTTTATTTATTACTAATCATCGGATGTTTACCATCTGTTTTCGCCACGCCCTCACAGCACTTAGCCTTGGTTGGTGAAAACACGGCACGAAAAAGTTATGATGTCCGCCAAGCAATTCGTAAAAATACTAAAACCGAATTAGTATTTACTCATATTGGCGATTCAGGCGCCTTCGTTTTAGCCGACTATTTAACCCAGAATAAATTAGTCACGCGCTTGGATATTGAAGATTGTCAAATCAGCGATCAAGGTGCGATTAAATTGGCGGCTATGTTAAAAAATAATGATCATTTAACTCATTTAAATTTAAGCCATAATTTAATCGGCGACAAAGGCGCTGAGGCATTAGCACAAGCATTGACAAAAAATAAATCCTTAATTTCTATAAAACTGAGTGCCAATAAAATTACCGATAAATCAGCAGCAATATTATTAACTGCATTAAAAGACAATTCGCGTATTAAATATTTTACCATTTGGGGAAATAATTTAAATAAAGAAAATTTACAAGCTCTTGAGCAACAAGCCTTGATTAATCAAATGGGATAATGGAAATTTAAACCGCAATCTGTGGCGTGGATTGTAGCCTGGAACGCAGCGCAGCGGAGATCCAGGATCGGTGAAATTTTAAAACTCCGATCCTGGATTGTAGCGCAGCGTAATTCCAGGCTACGCTACTACGCATAAATATAACATGAGTTGAATAACGTGCAATTAAGGATCGGTGTTTTTAACAAGCTTGGGATCCTGGATCGTAGCACAGCGAAGTTCCAGGCTACATTAAGTTCGATTAAACTTGCGGTTGTAATAGTATCAACATTTGTTATACTAAATATATGCTAGCCAAGAGAGAGTTTAGGACACTGAGCTCCAGTTTTTAAAAACCTTGGTTGGCTTTTTTTATGGAAATTCTTTACGAGCAACTATTTGTTTTGTAAGTAAATTTGCATGTTCAAGCTCGATTTTTTGTCTTTTACTGGCATTTTTGTCTACCCACTCCTGGGGCGGATATACCTCAGCACAACCACTTGATTGTTCTTTGTACGTTTTACTTAGCTCTTCAATTACCCTTTTCTCTCGTAGGAGTAAGTAAGCAACTATGTCAACCAATTGAATTAAATGGTTATTGTAAGACTTTACAAAATGGATTGAATCCACTATGTGATTGGCTTTAGTAGGACGATATCCAAATCCAGTATCGATCGTTTTAAAACGTTCTAAATCATCGATTAACCTTTGTTCAATATCACGATTTTCATCCGCTATTAATAAGCCTAACGAATTTTCATTATCCAAATAATCCTCTATACGCTCTATAAGAAAAAGGAATGCTAATTGGTGAGGATGCAATTTTGCATTGCTTTTCTGCTTATCAATAATAGTATAAATAATTTGAAGATTATTTGTTTTGATAACATTTATTAAATCATTTATCACATCAATACGTTGCTCAATTTTTAACTTTGAAAAATAACGACCTTTTCCCTTATGAATTTCGTAGCCGTGAAATTCAAAATCAGTATTTCGCGAAACTGCGCCAAAATGTTTAATTCCAAGCATACGCAGATCATTTTCAATAGAATGCACTTGATTATCATCAACAATTAAAGCTGATAATAAATGATAGGGTTGATTTATATCATCTGACCTTGTACCAGTATTACCCGATTCATCGATATAAATAAGTTTCATTATTATCACCTCATCTTCAATCGAAATAAAAACCAACTTGCGAGCGACTCGTTAGCAACAGTAGCCTAGAATTTCGCTACGCTACAATCCAGGATCGGTGAAATTTTAAAACTCCGATC
>JAHCLG010000036.1 GCA_026125385.1 Legionellales bacterium | reverse complement strand
AATCAAAATTAACCCTAAAAACAAATAGCGCTCCCCGATGGAAATGTAATTTGGTTGCACACTAAAGTGGCTTATAATGAAAGTCATGCCTAAAAATATTGGAATTATACAAATCAAGGTACTATACAAGGACAAGTTAAAAAATGCTGAAAAAATATAATTTTGATTTTGATTGATTCCTGCATTATTTGTATTCCACATAATCAAACAGGCTGTTGTAGATGCATAACTTGTATATTGCGCAATCGATAAGAAACTATAGTAAATATTATGAATTAACAGCGCTTGATCTCCTAACAAGGAAATATATCGATTGTCTATGAGTGGATAGACTTTTTGAGTTAATTGCACTAAAAATATAATGCTCGTTGCACTCACTAATGAATGTGTGTATTTTCTTAAATTGGATTGCATTTACTGACTCTATTCCTTGAAAGCGACAAATAATACCTTTGTAAATTCTTTGGCGCAAGAATTTTATCAATTTAATATTAACACGTTGATTTTTAAATATTTAATGTATAGAATATGAGCAGAATTAAATTTTCATGTCTTTGACTTGGATAATAAAAAATGAAATCGTACTGGTTTGATTTATGTTGTCTGAATGGTTCAATGACATGCTATCGCAAAAATTAACTTATTAACCATTCAAAATCTCCAATCTTTTCCATGCACCGCCAACTTTGTGCGTTCCCATGCTCAAAAATGAAAACTATCTACGCTAAGCTTGGAGATTTTGAATCTACGCTAAAAACCTAAATCTTAAACTGCCTCTTTTAAGAGTCGCTCCCGAATTTTTCCAATTGCTTTGGTGGGATTTAATCCTTTGGGACACACACTTACACAGTTCATAATTCCGCGACAACGGAATAAGCTGAAAGGATCTTGTAAATTGCTTAAGCGTTCGCGAGTTTTATTATCGCGACTGTCTTCGATAAACCGTGCGGCTTGAAGTAATCCGGCGGGGCCGATAAATTTATCGGGGTTCCACCAATAAGAAGGACAGGAACTGGAACAACAGGCGCAAAGAATACATTCGTATAAACCATCGAGTTTGGCGCGATCTTCTGGCGATTGCAATCGTTCACCGACTGGTGCGGGATCGTCATTTTGCAAATAGGGTTGGACTTTTTCGTATTGGCGATAAAATTGGGTCATGTCGACTACTAAATCGCGGATCACGGGAAATCCTGGTAGAGGTCGAATTACAATATTATTTCCCAACGATTTAACGGAAGTAATACAGGCTAAACCATTTTTACCGTTAATATTCATTCCATCCGATCCACAAACGCCCTCTCCACACGAGCGACGAAAAGTAAACGTGTGATCGAGATAATTTTTAATCGTCTCAATTAAATTTAAAACCATCACGGCTGGGTATTTATCGAGATCGACTTGATAATCTTGCATATAGGGTTTTTGATCTTTTTCAGGATCAAAACGGTAAATTGAAACGTTAACTATATTGGCCATCATCGTTTCCTCAATGTTCACGTAATTTGGGTGGGAATGCTTGCACTTCATGAGGTTGCATGTTCACTTCGCGATAACTCACTTGACCTTGGGTATCGCATAATGTGTGTTTCAACCAATTTTTATCATCGCGATCGGGGTAATCGAAACGCGCGTGTGCGCCGCGACTTTCCGTGCGATGATTGGCTAATACTGCTGAAACAAAGGCAGTTTCCATTAAATTATCTAGTTCAAGTGCTTCGATGCGTGCGGTATTAAAGGTTTTACTGTGATCTTTTAATACGGCGTGTTGCAAACGTTCACGCAAGGCGACTAATTTTTTCATGCCTTCACTCATGGCCTCTGCTTCACGGAATACGCCAAAATCGTTTTGCATCACCGTATTCATTTCATCGCGAATAACTTGGGGATTTTCACCTTCGCGACTTTTTTCCCAGCGTTGTAATCGGGTTAACGCTTTATCGATATCGTCTTGGGAGGCATTGTGTAATGTCATACCTTCACGCATACTTTGTTCTAAATAAATTCCTACGGCGCGACCAAATACCACAATGTCTAATAATGAATTAGCGCCTAAGCGATTCGCGCCATGCACTGAAACACAGGCACATTCGCCTGCTGCAAAAAATCCTTCCACGAGTTGATCTTGGCCTTGACTGTTCGTCATTAAGACTTGGCCGTTAATATCGGTGGGAATTCCACCCATTTGATAATGACACGTAGGAACAACCGGGATGGGATTTTCCGCGGGATCGACACCGGCAAATGTTCTAGCAAGTTCAGAAATTCCGGGCAAGCGTTTTTTGAGCACCTCCGCGCCGAGATGATCGAGTTTTAATAGGACGTGATCGCCATTGACGCCAACGCCACGGCCTTCACGAATTTCCATAATCGAGCAGCGCGAAACGACATCGCGACAGGATAAATCTTTTAAATGCGGCGCATAACGTTCCATAAAACGTTCGCCATTTTTATTAATTAAATAACCACCTTCTCCACGACAGCCTTCGGTGACTAACACGCCAGCACCCGCAATTCCCGTGGGGTGAAATTGCCAAAACTCCATGTCTTGCACGGGAATACCCGCGCGCAATGACATACCAATTCCATCGCCCGTATTAATGCGCGCATTGGTGGTGGATTTGAAAATTCGTCCGGCTCCGCCCGTTGCAAATACCGTGGCGCGGGAATGGAAAAATACCACATCGCCCTTTTCAATATTCATAGCAATAACGCCAGCAATGGCTCCGCGATCGTTTTTAACTAAATCAATCGCAAACCATTCATTTAAAAAATTCGCTTTGGCTTCGATGTTTTTTTGATATAACGTGTGCAGCATGGCATGACCTGTGCGATCGGCAGCAGCACAGGTGCGATGCGCCAGCTCTCCACCAAAATGCAAGGTTTGTCCACCAAACGCGCGTTGATAAATTTTGCCTTTTTCATCGCGTGAAAAGGGTAAACCCATATTTTCTAATTCATATACCGTAGCGGGCGCATGTTTACACATATATTCGATGGCGTTTTGATCGCCTAAATAATCGGAACCTTCAATGGTATCGAACATGTGCCAACGCCAATCATCTTCGGTGGCATTGCCAATAGCCGCATTAATGCCGCCTTGCGCAGAAACGGTGTGTGAACGAGTTGGAAATACTTTGGAAATAACGGCTACTTTATAGCCCGATTGCGCCAGTTGCAGCGATGCCCGCAATCCCGCACCACCTGCACCGACAATCACTACATCATAAACTTGAGTCGCGATAGACATAATTTAAAATCCCCACAAAATCTCAATGCCGAAGACCAAATAACTTACTAACGCAAGCCACACCACAACATTTAACAATAAACGGAAATGATAGCATTTCACATAATCGGTTAAGACCGTCCAAATACCAATCCAAGAATGTAAAACAATACTGACCAACGCAAAAAAACTAAAGTAGCGCATCCACGTGCATTGAAACAACGAGTGCCATTGCGAATAATCGACATGCGGATGAGTGATAAAATACGCGAAAAAATAAATCACGTATAAGGCGAGAATAATTGCAGTAACGCGTTGGATAATCCAATCGCGCATGCCATTCCGAGTTAAACTGGTTACACTTATTGCCATAGCCATATTCCCGTTAAAATAATAAATAAAATCGTTACACCAAATACTATCATCGTACTAACTCGACCACCGCGCAAGGTTTCCGCGCAGCCTAAGTCCATTAACAAATGACGTATTCCCGCCGCGAAATGATAAAAAATAATGGTAAGACTTATCCAAATGAGCACCAGCATGCCTTGATGCGTGAGGCCTGTTTGGAATACTTGAAAGCTTTCAGGAGAAGCCAGCGTTTTTTTTAAGCCATAGAGAAGAAATGGAATTAACAGAAAAAATATCACGCCGGTAATGCGATGTAGAATCGACCCAATCGCGGGCAGCGGAAATTTAAATTTTGTTAAATCAAGATTGACTGGACGGGGATCTTTCATGCAATTAACCTCAATAAAAAAATTCTTAGTATGGCAAAATAAGCCATACCCCTTTATACGAGAACTTCAACCTTTTACAAGACAAATGAATTCGCACAGACGTGTGCTAACAATGGAAGTGCAATAAAAATAATTTTTGCCTTGCATCATCTAAGCGGTATACTAAATCATTCTATACGCAACCTGCAAGAGCGTATTGCAGATTGTCATTTTTATACGACGAAGGAGTCATCGAATGAGTGAAGAAAAAGCTACTCTTAGCATTCCACACCTTAATAAGAAACTCGATTTACCTATTTATCATGGCACACTGGGGCCAGATGTGATTGACGTGACTCCTCTCGTTAAAGAAGGTGTGTTCACGATTGATCCGGGGTTTTTATCCACCGCCTCTTGCGAATCCAAAATCACCTATATCGACGGCGATAACGGTATTTTACTTCATCGCGGTTATCCTATCGATCAACTTGCTAATGGCTCTGATTTTTTAGAAGTGTGCTATTTATTACTAAACGGCGAACTACCTAATCCACGTGAAAAATCAGAATTCACTAAACTTATTAATAATCACACCATGGTGCATGAACAAATCACCCATTTTTTTAATGGCTTTCGACGCGATGCGCACCCAATGGCTGTGATGGTGGGTGTGGTCGGCGCGTTATCGGCGTTTTATCACGATGCCTTAGATATTAGCGAGGCACAAAGCCGTTATATTTCTGCCGTGCGTTTAATCGCCAAAATTCCTACAATTGCCGCCATGTGCTACAAATATTCCATTGGCCAACCTTTCATGTTGCCGAAAAATCATTTGCCTTATGCCGATAATTTTTTACAAATGATGTTTGCTACCCCTTGCGAGCAATATCAAATTAATCCGGTTCTGGCTAAAGCCATGGATCGCATTTTCATTTTACATGCCGATCACGAACAAAATGCGTCAACCTCAACAGTACGTTTAGCAGGCAGTACGGGCGCAAATCCTTATGCGTGTATTTCCGCCGGAATTGCCGCACTCTGGGGACCTGCGCATGGTGGTGCGAATGAAGCGTGTTTAACCATGTTAAAAGAAATTGGCACACCCGATCGCATTCCTTTGTATGTGAAAAAAGCCAAAGATAAAAACGATCCTTTTCGTTTAATGGGATTTGGGCATCGGGTTTATAAAAACTACGATCCGCGCGCAAAAGTCATGCAAGAAACCTGTCATGCAGTCTTAGAACAAGTCGGACTTCATGATTCACCTTTATTTAAAGTCGCCTTAGAACTAGAACGTATTGCCTTAGAAGATGAGTATTTCATCGAGAAAAAATTGTATCCTAATGTCGATTTTTATTCAGGATTAACCTTAAGTGCTTTAGGCATTCCCACCAATATGTTTACTGTGATGTTTGCGTTAGCACGCACCGTGGGCTGGATTTCGCATTGGAATGAAATGATAAGCTCACCCGATCATCGTATTGGCCGTCCACGTCAGTTGTATACAGGCCCCAAAGAACGGGATTTTGTGCCCATCGATAGACGTTCGTAATCACTAAAAACCGCGCGCTTAGCGCGGTTTTTTTATAGGCTTTTCACCAAGCGTTCTAATTCGGATATCATAATAGTTTTTACCCACTTGTCGCGCGCCTCAAATCAACAAGGGCTTCCGATTTGCTCTGATTTGCCAAGCTTTTAATTCAGCCTCGATAGCCCTATACATAAATACCTTCAAATACAATGGGTTAACCCTATTTTTATTTATTACAGTGTCGATGTGGATAAAACACCAAGGGTATTTAGACCATTTTTGGACAAAATACCCGGGGTATTTGGGATAAAATACCAGGGGTATTTAAAAAGACAGGCTTCGACGCGGCGCTTTAATTGTATTTTTGTCAGGCATAAGCCAATAATGGATCGAGAAATTATTACGTAACGTAAACTATGTAACACCTGCTATAGAGTAAAGCCTTTATGGAGTAATGCGAAATTTCATTAACTCATCACAGGTACGGCTGGGAATAAATTCCGTCACAGTATAATCGGCAATCTCGAATTGATAAAACGGATCGGCTTTAATAATGGTTAACGCCTGAGCTTTATCGGTATTTGCAATAATAATACCGCCATCGCGAGGTTTTTTAACGCCAGAAAGCAGAAAGATATGTTCATCGTAATATTTTTGCAAAAAATTACGATGTTCCGATAAATAGCGATCCGCCTCGCTCAGTGGTTTTTTATAGGTAAGCTCAATAACAACCATACTATCCTCTATTTTAAATAGTCGCTTAAATCTGGAGCGCTTACATGATGAAACGTAAATACCAAACTGGCTTCTGCTAATACATTATTACGCGATTGATTCATGATATATAAATCGCGCACATCACCACGCAGCGCAACGCGATCATTAAAAAAATATTCTGCCCCCACGCCACCGTTGATCGTGGCTTGCGTTCTGGCTAAATCACCTTGCGGATTGTCGGAAGATATCGCGCCATTCGGTTTTAAATTAATGATACCCACGCCAGCGAAAATAAACGGTTGTAATGCTTGTTGATGAGTAAATCGATATTCACCATCAAAATTCACCATGCTCAGCGTTACCCGCCTATTCGCCAGATCGCGACGTGAACTGCGTAGCAAGCCCACTTGCGTGACCGCACTTAAATTATCGGTAACATCGTAACCCACACTAAAAGTGCCTAATAATTTATTTTTAGTTTGTAATCCCGAGGCTAATTTTATTTGCGCAATTCCAGGGCTTAAGCTGACACTTCCCGCTTGATGACCTAGCGCAAAACTATTGGTTTGCGCGAATAATCCCACCGCCCCTATTAACGTAAAACATAATTTTTTTAACATAACATTTTCCTCGTATAAAATAATTGATTTAACCACGGACTCGACGCACAGCATCTAACCACCCACAATATAATTTTTCCCGTTGCTCAGTGGAAATATTGGGAATAAAAGTTTTTTGCGCTTGCCATAAATGGGTTAATTCTTCTAACGAATTAAAACAACCAGCATATAATCCTGCTAAAAACGCAACACCTAAACTGCTGGTTTCAGTTACTACAGGTCGCGTAACGGGCACATTTAACGTATCGCTTAAAAATTGCATTAACCAATCGTTAACCACCATACCACCATCCACCGCTAAATTAGAAATAGAATTTACACCATCTTGTTGCATGGCTTGCAATAAATCGCGCGTTTGATAACATACAGCTTCTAAAGCGGCACGCACAATATGATTAACACCACTATCACGAGTTAATCCTAAAATAGCACCGCGTGCTAAAGGATCCCAATAAGGTGCTCCTAATCCCGTAAATGCAGGCACTAAATAAACACCATGATTACTATCTGTGCTATTGGCTAATTTTTCAGTGTCGCGCGCATCTCCAATTAAATGCAACGCATCACGCAACCATTGCACCGCGGCTCCGGCCACAAAAATACTGCCTTCTAAACCATAGGTGACTTCATCATTAAAACGATATGCAATCGTCGTGAGTAAACGATTTTGCGATTGAATAACTTGAGTTCCGGTATTTAATAACACAAAACAACCTGTACCATACGTACTTTTCATCATGCCAGGTTGGAAACACACTTGCCCAATAGTGGCAGCTTGTTGATCGCCCGCCACGCCACCAATACAACACGTTAACGATAATTCTTCGATATTAATTTTTCCAAAATCATCACAACAATTTTTAACAGTTGGTAAAATTTGTTTGGGAATATTGAATAAGGTTAACAAATCATCATCCCATTGCTGAGTATGAAGATTAAATAATAATGTCCGTGAGGCATTGGTCGCATCGGTGGCATGAACTTTACCGCCGGTTAAGCGCCAAATTAAAAAAGTATCGATGGTGCCAAATGCTAATTCACCTTTTTGCGCACGTTCGCGTGCGTTAGGAATATGATCTAAGATCCACTGTAATTTAGTGGCGGAAAAATACGGGTCGAGCAATAATCCGGTTTTTTCACTGACGGTTTTTTCATGCTGTTTTGCAATCAACCGCTGACATTCTTCAGCCGTGCGACGATCTTGCCACACGATGGCACGATGTAATAATTTACCGGTGGAACGTTCCCACACTAACGTAGTTTCGCGTTGATTAGAAATACCTACGGCTGCAATGTCTTGCGCCGCTAATCCTGATTTACCCAATGCCTCTTGAATGGTTTTCAGTACTGTTTGCCAAATTTCTTCACCGTCATGTTCTACCCAGCCGGCTTGGGGAAAAAATTGTTGGATTTCTATTTGATGCGATCCAATGGCACGCCCTCGATTATCAAAAATAATGCTGCGAGTGCTGGTGGTGCCTTGATCGATGGCAAGTAAATAAGCTGGCATCTTCAGATTTCCCTAATCACCTAATGCGCTCACGATAATAAGTCTTATTAACGCTGTCAACGATCATGACAGTATTCGCAGAGTATGCTATGGTTTGCGCCATGCTAAAACCGATATCGACACTTAAAAACCACTTGCAAGAAATGCGTTTATTTAATAATCGTATTTTTGCAGCGACGGTGGCTATTATCATTCTCTGCGGCTTAATTGTACTGCGCCTCGTCTATTTGCAAATTTTTCAACACGGTTTGTATACGACACTCTCGCAACAAAACCAATTAAATTTTTTACCTTTGCCGCCCAAACGAGGTTTAATTTACGATCGCAACGGCGTATTACTCGCGGAAAATATTCCCGTATTCACCTTAGAGTGCATTCCCGATTATGTCCCCCATCTATCAGCGACCATTGCTAAATTACGCCAATTGATTCAAATCGATGAAGATGATATCAACGAGTTTTATAAATTAAAAAATCGCACGCGGCATTTTCAAAGTGTGGCATTAAAATTAAATTTATCCCCCACAGAAGTAGCCCAATTTGAAACGAATCAATATCTTTATCCAGGCTGTGCTGTTCACGCGCGTTTAATCCGCTATTATCCCTTAAAAAATGCCGTGGCACATGTGGTGGGTTATGTGGGTCGAATTAATGAAAAAGAATTGCAAAAAATTAACGACAGTAATTACGATCCCAGCTCGTTTATTGGGAAGACTGGAATTGAGCAGTATTATGAATCAACGCTGCATGGTCAAACCGGCTATGAAAAAGTTGAAACCGATGCCAGTGGTCGGATTTTACGAGTTCTGCAAAAAGTGCCAGCCGTTGCCGGCGATAATTTATATTTATCGATCGATAGTAATTTACAACAAGTCGCTGAAAAAGCCTTTGGTAACAATCCTGGCGCATTAATTGCGATTAATCCTCAGACTGGCGAAATACTCGCCTTTGTCAGCAATCCGAGTTTCGATCCTAATTTATTTGTCAATGGCATTTCCGCCAGTGATTTTAAAGCCTTGCAAACGGCACCCGATCGCCCTTTATATAATCGCGCCATCCGCGGACAATATCCCATGGCTTCAACCATTAAACCCTATCTAGGCTTAGAAGGATTAGAATCGGGCACCATTACTCCACAATACACCATTAATGATCCGGGTTATTATATTTTAAAAGGCAGCGAACATATTTATCACGATTGGTATCACCGCGGCCATGGTTTAGTGAATTTAACGCGCGCGATTACCGTTTCTTGTGATACCTTTTTTTATAATTTATCGCATTTACTCGGTATTCAACGGATCGATGATATTCTGCATCAATTTGGATACGGTCAACACACCGGCATCGATTTAAACGATGAATTAACAGGATTAATCGCTTCCCCGGAATGGAAACGCAAACGGTTTGGTAAAGCGTGGTATCCAGGCGATACGGTCAATGCAGCGATTGGCCAAGGTTATATGCTGACAACTCCCTTACAACTCGCCGATGCGGTGAGTGCCGTAGCAATGCGCGGTCAACGTTTTCAACCGCATTTAGTCATGCAACTGCAACCCCCTAATCAACCGGTTATTCAAGTGACTCCCGTGGAATTACCCATGGTTCATCTTCACGACTTTACGTGGTATGTCGTCATTAATGCCATGCGCCAAGTGATCGAATCGGGCGAAGGGACAGGCTATCATTTTGGTCGTAATCCTGGATACGAAGTGGCTGCAAAAACTGGCACTGCGCAAGTGTATAGTTTGAAGCGCAATCAGTCAGACAGCAATCAACAAAGTATTCCCGTGCAATTACGCGATCATTCTTTATTTATTGCCTTTGCACCGGTAGATGATCCTAAAATTGCTATTGCCGTAGTAGCCGAGCACAGCACACTGGCCGCGGCGATTGCGAGACAAACTATGGATTATTATTTATTAAAGGAAAAACCCGCGCAATGACGATAAAACATTTTTTACGCAAAACCTTTATTCCGCATGAACCTATTCGCTATGTGCAGTCCAAAAATATTTGGTATCGCTATCATATCGATCTGCCCTTATTTTTAGGCTTGCTGATTTTGGCTGCCACTGGTTTAGTGATTTTATACAGTGCAGCTAATCAAAATAGTGCGATGGTTTGGCAACAAGTCGGACATTTAGGTTTAGCCTTTTTTTTAATGTTTTTCTTCGCACAAATTCCACCCATTAAATATCAAACATGGGCACCGTGGTTATTTTTATTCGGCGTGTTTTTATTAATCGCCGTATTAATTATGGGAAAAATTGGCAAAGGAGCGCAACGTTGGTTGGATTTGGGCATTATTCGTTTTCAACCTTCCGAAATTGCTAAACTAGCCGTACCCATGATGTTAGCCTGGTTTTATCATCATCGTAAATTACCACCTACTTTTAAAGATATTGTCATCGCGACCATTTTATTAGGCATCCCAACGTTATTAACGGCCAAACAACCCGATTTAGGCACAGCCTTATTAATTGCCTTTAGTGGTTGCGCTGTTATTTTATTAGCGGGGATCCATTGGCGCTGGATTATTTCGATTATTACCTTAACCTTAGCAACCCTGCCGATTGTTTGGCATTTTTTAAGAACTTATCAACAACAGCGTGTATTAACGTTTTTAAATCCTGAACGCGATCCGCTGGGCAGTGGTTATCATATTATTCAATCTAAAATTGCGATCGGATCGGGTGGCATTTTTGGCAAAGGTTGGTTGAACGGTACCCAATCCCATTTACATTTTTTACCCGAACACGCCACAGATTTTATTTTTGCTGTGGTGGGTGAAGAGTTTGGTTTAATCGGCGCAACTTTTTTATTAGTCTTGTTCTTGTATATTACCGCTCGATGCTTGTATATTAGCTCACAAGCTCAAGATACCTTTACTCGTCTATTAACTGGCAGTATTACCTTGAGTTTTTTTATTGCTTATTTTATTAATATTGGCATGGTCACTGGCATTATTCCAGTGGTAGGTTTGCCGTTACCGTTAATCAGTTATGGCGGAACATCAATGGTCACAATTTGCATTGGGTTTGGGATATTAATGTCAACACATACGCACCGAAAATTACTTTCAACTTAATGGATGAAGCTCATGAAAAAAGTCGTTTCAATGTTATTAACCTTGTGGTGTTTGACTAGCTCTATTTGTTTTGCCAATTTGGATAAAACCCAAATTCAACAATTTATTCAAGAGATGGTGACTGAACATCATTTTAATCGTCAAGAGCTAACCCAGCTATTTGCCAAAGTGAATTATCTTCCTCAAGTCATTAATAATATAACGCGCCCTTATGAAACAAAACCTTGGTATATTTATCGGCAAAATTTTTTAACCCCAAAAAAAATTCAAGAAGGTGTCGCGTTTTGGCGTGCTCATCAAGCCACTTTGAATAAAGTCAGTAAAGAATATGGTGTTCCCAGTAATATTATTGTTGCTATTATTGGCGTAGAAAGCGCTTATGGGCAATATAAGGGTAAATATTCCGTGTTAGATTCCTTATCAACACTGGCTTTTGCCTATCCACCGCGCGCAAAATTTTTCCGCAAAGAATTAAAACAATTTTTATTATTAACCCGCGAACAAAAATTAAATCCACGTAAAATAACGGGTTCTTACGCGGGTGCCATTGGCTGGCCGCAATTCATGCCCAGCAGTTATCGACATTTTGCCGTGGATTACTCCAAAAAAGGCTCCGCTGATTTAGTTAATTCAGCCGATGATGTGATTGCTAGCATTGCTAATTATTTAAAATTAAATGGCTGGCAACGTGATAGCATCGTTGCAAGTTTAGTCATTCATCCTGGTCATTCCATTCAACGATTTGTCACCCGCGATCGCAAACCGACGTATTCATTACAAGAAATTTTGCAAACTGGGATCACCACACACCCGCCTGTCGGCCGCGATCTGAAAGCAAATGTGATTGGCTTGACTAAAAATGCTGAACAACAACAAGAATATTGGTTAGGATTTAAAAATTTTTACGTCATCATGACCTACAATCCCAGCCCCTTATACGCCATGGCAGTCTACCAATTAGCCGAAAAAATCCAGGCCCATAGGTAGTTTTCCGTAGCCTGGAACGGAGCGCAGTGTAGCCTGGAACGAAGCGCAGCGGAGATCCAGGATTGATCTCGATTGATCTCGATTAATCTTCGATCTTTAAACGCGTAACGAATCTGGATTAAATTCAGGATTCGTTTTTTTTAGAATTTCTGATCCTGGATCTCCGCTGCGCTCCGTTCCAGGCTATGCGCTTGCTGCGATCCAGGCTACGCGCTACAATTCATTTCTTATTTGGCTTGCTAGGAAATCATGTCGTGTTAAAACAACTTGCGGGATTGTGTGGAATACTTTTATTTATCACCAGTTGCTCTATGGTAGGAAATCAATCGCAAGAAGATGGGCCTCCACTTGGCAACATCGATTATCAATCTATCCCTAATGCTGTTCCGCAAGTGTTGCCCAAAAGTCGCTACGGTAATCCCGATTCTTATGTCGTATTTGGTAGACGCTATTATGTGTTAAATTCCGCTTATGGTTATAAACAACGTGGCATTGCCTCGTGGTATGGGACTAAATTTCATGCCCGTCGCACTTCCAGTGGTGAACCTTATAACATGCTCGCCATGACCGCCGCCAGCAAAGTGTTACCTATTCCTTGTTTTGCCAAAGTGACGAATCTAGAAAATGGTCGGCAAGTGATTGTGAAAGTGAATGATCGCGGGCCTTTTAAAGAAAATCGCATTATGGATCTTTCCTACGTCGCCGCTAAAAAATTGGGGATTGTTGGGCGCGGTACGGGTTTAGTGGAAGTTGAAACCATTGATGCTCGCACCTGGAATCGTCATTCATTAAACACGGTTGCCACCCACGTGGTGCCTCACGGTCATCCTAAAATTTATATGCAAATCGGATCGTTTAGTAATGAACACAATGCGCAACAACTCGCAAATAGAATTCGATCGATCTCGCATCGCGAAATTCATATCTTAAAAACAGATATTAATCATCGAGTAATTTATCGCGTGCAAATTGGGCCATTAGGTAATGTGGATGAGTCTGATGCTTTAACGAGTCGTCTCAAACATTTACACTTAGGTACGCCATGGACAGTTATTCGGTGAGAAGTAACTCACTATAAATATTTATAAATATTTTTTACAAAATTCATTGGGCTTTAATACCGTAAAGCTATTGTTTACAGGTATATCAAGCAAATCTCTATCACCACTTATGATAATCTTAGATTTCGTGTTTAAGGTGCAAGCTATAAATTTATCATCATCTGGATCTCTGCTTAGTGGAGATATCATTTTTACGGGTTCACAAAGATAAATTTTTAATAATAATTTGTTAAGTACTTCTTCAAACATAACACTTGGATATTTTTTTGCTAAAAGAAAGCAAGTAACTTGATATTCTTTTATGATATCTTTCGTAGCTTTAACAATGAAGTTTTCTTCTATCCAGGCATCAATTATTTTTTTCGGATAACCAGACCAACCCATACCAGAAATAACAACGTTGGTGTCAATAACGACTTCAATCATGTTTATTCTTTTTTTTAGTCAGTTTTCTTGCAGATTCAATTACGTCATTAATTTCTTCCTTTTTAATTCCTACTTCTTTAGTTTGTTTTCTTACGTTGGCAAGAAGTGCAGTTAAATCTTCTTTGGGTGGTGGTGCAATTATTTTAAAAATTAATGCATCACCTTCAGATAAAACCATAAACTGAGTACCAGGTTCCAACCTCATTTTTTCTCTAAATTCTTCAGGAACTACTATCTGCCCACGAGAAGACATTTTTGTGGTAGCCAATAATCTTCGTGACATAATACACCTCGCGCTTTTTAATCTTACTGGTAAGATTATAGTATAAGCTCACTGATTTAGCCATGGCTAAATTATTTTACAACTATTGAGATCATTCAAAAATAATTACCTTTAACGCTTTGCCATATAGTGATAAGCAATAGTCTGGGTGACTAGCTGAGCACTATTTTCTACGTTTTGCAAAGTCTCTTCATTTTCAACACCGAATAATATACTAGCGGCTTCTTTACACATTGCGCCTATGAACGATCCCAGTACAACAGGCACAGTAGCTTTCATACAATGCGATGCTAATTGCAGCCAGGTTGAAGATTTAGGGTGTGCTTGAGAGGGTAATGATGCAGAAGTTTCTGGCGTTGTTTCTCTACTTGATGTAAGACCAGCTCCTGCAATGTCTTCCCCATTTTCTTTTTCATCGTTTTCATCGTTTTTATCATCAGGGGACGACAATAAAGGATCAGACATTTTATTCTTTCCTGATGTTAATGATGACCTAACCTCCTGAGAATTTTGATTCTTTTTGTAGAATTCCACAATTGCAGTCATTAAGGGCGTAGCGACATCAAGTGCTCGAGAGGGAAACTCATTACCAAGTTGAAACATGATACGAACAATTGTTGAAGCATTGAAAAGTAAAATATAGGCAGAATTTTTTAATAGGGCTTCACGGTATTTTTTAGGGGCATGGAACGTTTCAAACGCCTGCTCATCTTCATCAAAAAGCAATTCAAAAGATTTTTTTTGATCCTGTTCATCCTCCGGTAACAAACGGCATAAATCATTTATTTTATTTTGCATTAAATTTATAAATTGCTTTTCATCTTTTGAATTTTTTAACATCTCTAACCAAATTTTCAGTAACTCTCCCTTTTCGACGTCGGTATTTTTGCGAAGCAAATACCATTTATGCCTAACTTCGAGCGCAATTTGCGTTTTGGCAAAAGCATTCGCAAACATGGTTCCTAAAATAACTTTTAATTTTAAAAACCAGTCGACATTATCAATTTGTTCTTCAGTTAAAGTGACTGAGGGTGTCGTCGTAAAATATGAAATACCAATACCTAATGCTACTGCTAACACTATTTTCCAATGAGCTTTTAAAAATTCTAGGGATCCATTTCCTTGCATTATCTTAAGTAATTTTTGAAGCTGCTTAACGGTGCTATCGACCATTAATAATCCTAGAGCGATTCCTGCTAACACTGCGACATACCCACTGTATCCAGGCGTTTTTTCAACTGTATTAGAAAAACTACCCAAATTTGAAGTAACATACAGATAAAATAAAACTGCATCTACAGATTTCCATAGTCCATCACGGGTGGAAACTATGATGTCTTTTTCAGATAATGTTTTGAACAAATTATTTAAAATAGCTTGCTCTAATTCAGCACTGTTGAGACTCGCATAGTTGTCTGGAACTATCTTGGTACTTAGCGAGTTTGCCATCTCTGCACATTTTAAAAAATAATTTTTACATTTTTCTAACTCACGGTCGCGAATTAATTGCTTTCGATAAGAGCTTTCTGGCATTAACGTCATTATGTGATAAAAAATATCTGTGCTCAGTTTCTTGACTTGTTGCACCAAATTAAAAACAGGACCATAGTAAAGCAGTGCACCGACTAGAAAAAATATGTTTTCGCCCAACTCATTGTCTAACGCAGAAGTATCTTTTGCTAAATTTTTGTAAAGATTCGCAGCATGCCACGTAATAAAAGCCGCTGTTGCCGAATCAAGGCCTAGCTTTACTAAATCTCTTTTAGTGAGTTTTTTCTTTACGCAAGCAATCACTAAATCAATAAATTTCCTAATTTCACTAGCGGAAAAAAATGCTAATTGCGCGGCATTATCACTAAAACTGACCACCCCCTCAAATTGATGGAATCTATCATTGTTTTCCTTGGTGCTTAATAAATCATAGACATAAGCAGTTGCACCTGCCAAACTACCGCCAATACCAGAAATACCATCCTTGACGGTAATTTTTTTTGCAGCAGCAAGCTGGTTTTTTGCTTGTTGAATAGTATCAGCATTATGATCTAAGGCACTCTCTATCATACTTAACCTACATGAATAAAATATTTATAAATAATTGTTAGCTATCCTGAAAGAAAAGCGACAACAGAGTTTGAAATTTAGAGGACAACGACTGTTGAAGGTGAGAAGTTCCATTCACAAGTTTGCAGGCGAAGAATACTCGATTGGATTGCGTTAATCAATCTCCCGAAAATGCGAACTTACCTGGGCACCTCAGCCTGCGCCTTAACGCGAGATGCAGGAAAAGATCAAGTCAGGAAATAACCTTTTTCTTTTTTTGCAAAATTCAAAAACCCCCTATTCAGTCCATCGATCCATTTATGGTAAAGTAGGCGTTTTATTGTGGACTCAAGGAATTTTTATGTCATTGCATTCAAAAGCCTCTATGCTTATTTCGGCGTTAATACTCAGTATTTCCAGCGTTTTTGCCGCAGCGCCTACGCCAAATGCTCCCGCACAACCCGCTACGTCACCTCAACAACCGTATCCCGATTTAGTCAATTTACCCAAGCCCAACATGTTCACGCCAGGGGTGGTGCCAGAAGCACCGAATTTAGATGCTAAGGGTTATATTTTAATTGATGCCAACAGTGGCAAAGTACTGGCTGAAAAAAATGCCGATGATCGCATGGAGCCCGCGAGTTTAACTAAGCTCGTCACACTCTATGTCACGTCTTCTGCACTCGCTGAAAAACGCATTAACTTAACGGACAAAGTGATTGTGAGTAAAGATGCCTGGGCAACAGGCGGTTCGCGGATGTTTTTAAAAGTGGGCCAAGAAGTCACGGTGCAAGATTTAATTAATGGCATTGTGATTGATTCGGGTAACGATGCCTGCATGGCCTTGGCGGAATATGTGGGCGGTTCAACGAATAGCTTTGTCGATTTAATGAATCAAGCCGCTAAACAATTGGGAATGACTAATAGCCATTTTGTCGATCCCACGGGACTTCCTGATCCCAATCACTATACTACACCGCGCGATTTAGCGATTTTAACCCGCACTCTTATTAAATCGTTCCCGCAGTATTATCACTGGTACGATCAAAAATGGTTTACCTTTAACGGTATTCGCCAACCAAACCGTAATCGTTTATTGTGGTGGGATAACACCGTGGATGGTTTAAAAACCGGACATACCGAAGGCGCTGGCTTTTGTTTAATTGCCTCTGCCGAGCGTCATGGCATGCGCTTAATTTCGATTGTCATGGGAGCCCCCAGCGATAATTCTCGCGCGACCGATAGTCAACGCTTGTTAAATTATGGTTTTCGTTTTTATGAAACCCATCAACTTTACAGCGCAGAAGAAATGCTAACTCAATCGCGCGTCTGGAAAGGCACCAAAAAATACATTCCTCTCGGATTAAGCCATGATTTTTATGTCACCATTCCAAGTGGTGAATATAAACATTTAACGGCGCAAGTTAAATTGACTAATGAATTAAGAGCGCCGATTAGCAAAGGCCAGCAATATGGTGATGTGGTGGTAACCTTAAATGGTAAACCCTATGCCGATTTACCGTTAGTTGCCCTGCAAGACGATCCCAAAGGCAGTGCATGGCGGCGTTTTAGCGATTCCGTGGCCTTAACCTTCCATCATATTTTTTAAGTGGTTTTGGTAAAAACTGAGCAGGCTTTAGAACCTGCTCAGTTTTGCGCTTAATTCAGTGAGTAACGCTATGTCCGATTTAGAATTAATGCAATTTCCTTGTGATTATTTATTAAAAGTAATCGGCTACGATCGCCAAGGTTTTTTAGAAAGTGTCATCACCATTGTTGAATTACACGTAGAAAACTTAGATCGCACGCAAGTGCGTCATCGTCCCAGCCAAAATGGTAATTACGCCGCCATTTCCATTCAATTGCAAGCGCAAAGCAAAACGCAAATGGATGCCCTCTACCTCGATTTGAACGCGCATGAAAATGTGGTGATGGTATTATAACTGCTATATACTCAACGCCCTTCAGAGATGAAGAGCATCTTGAAGGGTTACTCAGTGCGATGGAGATTTCCAAAGGGATTACCGGTGAACCGCTAAGTAGAATGACGTGAGGAATGTCTACTTGCGCGGCTACAAAGCCTAACAATCCAGCGCGAAAATCACATGGCCTACATTGCATTTACATAGATTTTCTACTATGATCAGCCAACGAAAATAATAACCAAAATGGAATAATATCATGCAAGCTGCTTCCACGATGATTGAAGAAACACAACAAAAAGCTATTGATGAATTATTACATACCAACGATTTTGATACCTTATGGAGTGATTCGACAACCAAGAGTCTCATTAACAAAAATTCTGATTTATCCGTATACAAAACTCTATATCAAAAATTAGTTCTCGTGACACAGACGAAAACATTGAGACCGGAGTATTGTATCAAAAACGATGAATATCTTGACTTGATTATGACATATGTTATTCCACTCTTGTTAGGTAATATAAACTCTGATAATACATCTGCTTCATCACAATCAGCTTCATCTTCATCTCAGCCAAATACTTCTCAACCCGCCTTAACCATAGAACAGATTATAAGCCTGTTTACCCTCCAAGATGTCCTCGGTGACACCTATGCGTTTTTTCTCACATCTGGTAACCTTCAGCTACTTTGTGAGAGACTAGATAGTGAGAGTCTTTATACAATTTTAAAAATACAAAATAAGTTAGGCGAAACTCCACTTTTAGCAATGCTGAAAAGAAATCCTGACAATATTTTTACACTATTTAATGGGGATCTGCTGGAAAAATTAGGTTCAGACAACTTATTTAAATTGCTCAATCAAGTGAATGATTATGAAAATGGTACCACATTATTCATGCAGTTTTTTGTGCAAGGTCACCATAATTTTTTAATTACGCATCACCATCTCAATTCCGCACAACTTTACGACCTGTGTTATCATCGCGATAATTTTGGTTATACCGCACTTGATCATTATCTGTTAGGCGGCCATACACAGGATTGCAAGAATCATGTTCAGAATTTTTTAAATTCTGGCTTATGGCAGCAGTTTTCTGCAGAACAACAGTTATCATTATTAATGCGATCACGGTGTTTTTTATTAATCTATTTGGAAAGTTCGCCTAAAGACTGTGTTGATTTAGTAAAAAGATTGCTGGAAGCAGCTAAAAAATTGGAGGCAGCATCCTCATCTAGCAGTGCTTCTGCAACCACTGCATCATCGTCAAGTGAATCTACAGCAGTCAGTCGTTATCCGCTATTTGATTATAGACATGAGATTGATATTGAGGAATTAGACTATGAGACTATCGCCCAATTTTTATTATTAGGAAAATTAAGTTCAGGCTATCAACCGCAAGATATGTCGGTCTTTATTTATTTTTTGGTTAAGTTGGACAATACTTTTATCGGCAAAACCCCAAGATTAACAACATTTTATATAAATCCTACATTGAAATCCTGTTTAATATCTTTAAAAGATAAGATGAAAGAATGCTTTACTCCGAGATGGTTTTCTGATGATCGATTTTATCAATTTCTCACAACCTATTATTCATCTGAACGTGATACTATTATCAGTTTAGTTAATCAAAGTTACCAGAATAACGAAACTTTATTGGGCCAGGTGGTTAATACACATCGCAGCAAAGATGCAAACTTGAGTTCAAAAACCGCTACGGTTAATGTAATTAATCGCTGGTTCGTGAAACATCCTCCTAAAAAATTTATTCCATTGCAGCTTGACTTGAGTGAAAGCAGCAGTTTCACTAGCAGCTCTGCTAATACATCCAGTAATTCCTCTGTTACGAACAGCACAAATCCTGAACTAAATAATGCCACTGCCACAGTGGAAAATGATGCAAGCACACTACAAATAAATAAAATGAGCGCTGAGTCTATTTCAAAAAAACTCCTTGATCTATTCAAAAATCCTACTAAGAAAGATTTATTTTTAACTTTATTTCAAAAAATACTAAATGAAGCTTCTCAAGAAAGCCTATATTTAATTCTCACCCGCCGTATTTTTTTAGATGATGGATCATCCCGGACATTTTTTTCAGAAATAATAAATGATAGTAGTGAGTTTATACTAAAATTAATAGAGGATACTAATACTAATTTAAAATTAAAAGAATTATATCCTGATCTGATGAATAAGCAAAATAATCTTGGTCAAACTGAGTTATCGCAAATAAAAAATATTGCGGTATTAGCCCATATTGTAGCGCAACTCAATGATAAAGATTTATACGAGATATTATCCAAACAAAATGCTCTAGGGACAACAGTTTTTCATCAACTATTAGAACGTTTCCCAAGAGAACCCGCCATTGGCGATATATTAACTACTATGTTAAATCGATTTAATGCGCAGAAGCAGTTGAGTTTATTAGCCATTAGAAATTGCGAGGGTATAAGTGCGATATTTAGACTAGCACACGGTCAATTTTCAGATCTATGCAAAAAATTTACATCGATGCCGCTGTCACTTTTAAAGTCGTCAGGTAGCTCAGATTATGAAATAACGATTTCAAGTTCAAGTTCAAGTTCAAGT
>JAHCLG010000035.1 GCA_026125385.1 Legionellales bacterium | reverse complement strand
AGTGAAACCGCTGCAATCACTGTCACTGCTGTCAATGATGCGCCTTTGGCAGATAATGCATCTTTTACTATTAATGAAGATAATACGTATACTTTTAATTTAGCCGATTTTAATTACAGCGATATTGATGGTGATCCTTTTGCGAATATTCGGATAACGGCATTGCCAGCGGCGGGTACTTTATATTTAAATGGTGTATCCATTAGTTTAAATGCGGTGATTACTGCAGCAGAGATTAATGCAAATGAACTCGTTTATATACCAGCCGCCAATGCCAGTGGAAATAATTACGCGCAATTTAATTTTCAAGTCAGTGATGGTACAACCTATAGTAATGCTTACACCATTAATATTAACGTGACAGCAGTTAATGATGCGCCGGTCGTGAGCAATGCCATTGCTAATCAAAACATCACTGCCGGTGTTGAATCCAGTTTTCAATTTGCAAGCAATACGTTTTCTGATGTAGAAGGTGATAGTTTTACATATTCAGCCACGCGTGGCGATGATAATCCACTGGATAGTTTTATCAGCTTCAATGCAGGAACACGAACATTCTCGTTCGATCCTAATTTGTCGAGTGTTGGTAATTACAGCGTAAAAGTTATTGCAACGGATAGTCACGGTGCCGCCAATAGCACAACATTTAATTTTATTATCGCAAATCCCAGTGATGGCAATGACGGCACCGATGGCGCTAATCAGCTCGTGGGCACCAGTAATGCCGATACCATTTATGGGTTTGGCGAGAATGATACGGTTAATGGTGGTCTTGGTGACGATACTATTTATGGCGGGCAAGGCGATGATATTTTAATTGGCGGCTATGGCGGAGACACCATCAATGGTGGTGAAGGTAATGATATTATTTATGCGGATGATCAGTCCTTTGATCCCAAGTCAATAGCAGGCTCTGTATTGTGGCTAGATGCTTCAGACAGAAGTGTTGTTACACTCGATACCAATGGCAAAGTGATTACATGGGCAGATAAATCGACGCTCGGTGGTCAAGATGCTACTCAATCAAATGCTAGTTATCGTCCAGACTATATTAATGTTAATAATTTTAATGGTCGAAATGCAATTAGTTTTGACGGCGTCAATGATTATCTTGAAAAGGTAGGTGCACTTTTAAATACTCAAATTACTGCAGATTTTACTTTGTATTTAGTAGTTAACGAGACGGTAAATCAAACCGCAAATAACGTGGGATATTTTGCAACAGATAACCAGCCTGGCGAATATGGCTTCACAGCTTATCGCAGTAATCAAACGTGGGGTACTGGTTATAAGTTTATTACCAAAGGCACCAATGCTTGGACATCAGATTTTATTAATACTTCAAATACCATAGAAAATGATGCTTCTATTCTTAATATGACGCGTTTTAATAATGGTAGCAATATGGTGATCTATGAAGATGGATCATCAATTGGCACAGATACCGGATCTGGCAATATTCAATGGGGTTCTGGGACAAATACTTTTACTATTGGACGTAAAAGATGGGATACAAACAGTCACAATGACGTGGATATCGGAGAAATTATTCTTTACAACAATGATTTGAGCGCAGCAAATCGTGCTTTAGTAGATATGTACCTTTCTTACAAATATGGTATTAATGTTGGTGGGTTGGGAGCTTATGGCGTTGATCATCTCACTGGTAATAGTGGTGCGGACCAATTTATTTGGACAAATATGTCACATTCAGGCGTAGGTGATGGTAATCGTGACATTATTACAGATTTTAGTGGCAGTGGTGCTGACGGCGATACTATTAACATTGAAGGCGTTGCTAATAGTTTAGTGTTTAATTACGGTGATGGATTTATTGGAAACGGTTATGCAAGTTCTTATTATTATCAATCAGGATTAAATACGATTTTATCGATCGATTTTGGTGGTGATAAAACTGCCGATATGGAAATTCAATTAAGCAATACCAATATTAATTTAACGGATAGCGATGTTATTGTTGATACGCCAACCCAAAATGGCACCAGTGGTAATGATGTTTTAAATGGTACAGCGAGTGCTGATATTATTTATGGCCGAGCCGGTAACGATACGATAAATGGTAATGATGGTAATGATATTTTACAAGGACATGCTGGTGATGATGTTATCAGTGGCGGACGTGGCGATGATTTATTAATTGGAAATGACGGTAATGATATTTTGATAGGTGGATTTGGTGGCGATACGATTAATGGTGGTGCCGGCAACGATATTATTTATGCGGATAATCAACGTTTTTCAAATGCGCAAACAGGAATGAAATTATGGCTTGATGGTTCGGATATTAATGCCAATGGCACGGCCTTTACTAATAATACGTCGGTAACAACTTGGTATGATAAATCGGGCAATAATTATAATGCAACAGCAATAGGCACGGTGACCTATCAGGCGACGACTAATACGATTAATGGTCGTTCTGTTTTAACTATGAATGGTGATAATGTTCCGAAAGATTATTTGCAACTGGCCGCCACCACCGGCACCATGGGACTGACGAATAGTGATTACGAAGTTTATATTATTGCAAAAACCGCTGATTCCGATATTCAATTTTTAATTTCCAGTACGTCGCTTGAAGATTATGAAATTCATTTAAATGGGGGTATAGGCGCTCGTGCTATTTCAGATGATCATCCCTCTGAATACGCAGATATCGGCGCAAGTTTGGCGTATACCAATGGAAATGCGCATTTATTTTCTATGAAAGTTAATGCTAATCAAACTTATGTAGGCGTTAATGGTGTTTATGCAGGACCCACTGCAACATCGAATTCGGCGCGATCGGCAGAAAATGCGAATTTACGTTTAGGGATACGCGGGGATAATACTTATGATTTTGACGGACAAATGGCTGAGGTATTAATATTTCAAGGAACAATGACCAGTGCTAATCGAGCGATCGTAGAAGAATATCTCGCGTATAAATATAATGTAAATTTATCTGGGCAAAGTCTTGGCGTGGATCAATTAACCGGAGGTACTGGCAACGACACGTTTATTTGGACGAATGCATCTTATTCAAGTGCTACAACCTCCGATCAAATCACCGATTTTAAACTGAATGGTGATGCCGATAAAATTGAATTGCAATTTGACGAAACGCTTTATTTAAGAGGCGACACCGGTGCGTCAGCAACCTGGGGCACACAAGCCGGTCAAATGCTGTGGTTTGATAATGGCGGACAAGCTAAAATTCAAATTGATTGGGGTGGTGATGGCGTTGCTGATTTTGGAATTCAATTAAATAATATTGTAGATGCTTCCAATTTATCGAGTGCGGATTTTATTTTTCATAAAGTGGTCGGAACCAATAATGCCGATACACTCACCGGCGGTGCTCTTGATGATGTGTTAAATGGTGCCGGCGGAAATGATTTATTAAATGGTGGTGCTGGTGCTGATATTTTATTAGGTGGTGATGGCGATGATATTTTAATTTTAGATCTCAACGATTTAACGGCGGCTAGTAGGATCGATGGCGGTGCGGGCACCAATGATATTTTACGTTTTGATGGCAGCAATCAAACCTTAGATTTGCATGCCAATACCACCTATAACCCCATCATCAATATCGAACGCATTGATTTAGATCCAGGAAATAATACGCTTACTTTAGACGAGGCGGATGTTGCTGCCTTAAGCTCAACCCTGTATATCAACGGCAACGATGCCAATGATATCGTCAATGTGGCCAAAGCCGGTGTTACCGATTGGACCGATAATGGCACCACGCTCATTAATTCAATCACTTATCATCATTATTCCTTAGCCGGTACCAATTTATATGTTCAAGACGGAGTCACTATTCATCTCAATGTATAAAAATCAATAACATAGCCTGTCAAGAAAAACACCATTTTGAGCGGCTATATCTTGCATTTTGTCTATACTTACTATAGAAGCTATAGCCCTTTTTATTGAGTGGTGTCTACCTTATGCAAAAAACATTCATGGTGAATAATGAAACATTGATTTTTGACAAAAATAAAGAATTCAATGTTGCCGCAGGTAGTATGATTGTTCTACCCGAAGGGACGAGCGTGAATCATATTTTGCGTGTCGGCAATGATTTGATGATTAGGGTAAATAATGACTATTACGTAACGATTAAAGATGCTTTTATCACCCCTGAAATTAATATTACTATCCACCATGAAAAATATTCCACTCAACAATTAAACGAACTTTTAGATTTTAGTTTCACTGGAAAATTCAATTCAGAACAAATCAAAACCTTTCATGCGCTATCAGGAAGCGAAATCGATTTTTTTCAACCGATAAAAATAGATACTTCAGTAAATCGCTACGCCACTAATTTTGGTGATTTAATTTTATTGGATCAAACTCGAGGACAGGAAAGCCGAGTAACGATTAAGAATTACTTCACGCGATTACAAAGTTATTCCGACCAAAAAGAAGAGCAGGAATATTTTAATGATAAGTTTGCTGAAAAAATCAAAATTCAAGACGAAGAAATTCAAAGTGAAAAAAAACAAGAAATCTCAAGCTCATCAAATCAAAATGAACTATTAGTTGAAAAAGAAAATTTCACATTTAATCAAAACACAGCGGATAAAAAAGGACTCGTAGAAAGTGTGATAGTTAAAACTGAAGAGAAAGCTCAGGGGTTTGATAAATTAATCACATCGGAGAGTAGTCCACAAAAATCTATAACACATGCCGCAATCGATATCCAAACCATTTTAAACAATAGCTCAAAACCTCAACCAACAACAGCGGTGGATCCTTTTCAAGTTAATAATCTTACCTTATCGCAACATTCATTTGCTGAAAATTTAGCTGCAGGCACACGTGTTGCCAATTTAGGATTTAGTGGTACAGCAGGCAATGGGATAACCTATTCGTTAGTTAATGGAATAGGCGCTACTCATAATAATGATTTTACAATAGTGGGTAATGAATTAAGAACCAAAGTGGCATTTGATTATGAAACTTTAAATAATTTAAGTATTCGCGTAAAGTTAACCAATAGTAATGGTCAAAGTTATGAAAAAGCATTAGGGTTAAGTGTCACCAATGTGAATGAAGCGGCAACCTCGATTACTTTAGATCATAATCAAATTAATGAAAATAGCGCAATAGGCACAGTGGTTGGACGGTTTAGTAATAACGATCCGGATTCTGCCAATACCTTTTCTTATAGCTTAGTACACGGTGCAGGCTCCACTGATAATAACGCATTTCAAATTGTCGGTAATGAACTTAGAAGCCATAGTCCTTTAAATTATGAAGTAAAAAATAATTACAGTATTCGAGTTTTAGTAAGTGATGGATTAGGTGGAAATTATGAACAAATAATCACGGTGCACGTCAATGATGTAAATGAAGCAATGACTGATATAAATTTATCAGCCAATCATCTCAATGAGAATAATAATAGTGGAAATGTCATTGGAATTTTTTCTAATAATGATCCCGATACGTCTGATACGTTTGTTTATAGTTTAGTAGCAGGTGCGGGTGCTACCGATAATAGTGCATTTCAAATTGTCGGTAATCAATTACGTAGCAATCAGTCATTTAATTATGAAGCGAAAAATAGTTACAGTATTCGCGTGCAAGTGAATGATAATGATGGACATAGTTACCAAAAAATAATGACGATTCATATTAATGATGTGAATGAAGCCGCCACCGATCTTGCATTAAGTCATGATGCAATAGCTGAAAATGCCAGCATCGGAAGTACGATAGGAACATTTTCTAATAATGATCCGGATAGTGGGAATACCTTTGTTTATACGCTTGTAGCAGGCGCCGGTGGAGCCGATAATGCATCATTTTCTATTGTGAATAATCAGTTAGTGACAAATGCCAATTATGATTATGGTGTGAAAAATAGTTATAGTATTCGTGTTGAAGTGGATGATCAGCTTGGTGGAAAATATCAAGAAATTTTTACTATCCATATAACGGATGAGAATTCGGCACCAATACTCGATAATTCAGACGATTTAATTTTATCGACGATTAATGAAAATCAAACAACAAATACTGGAAATTTAATTTCTGAAATATTAAGTTCCGATGGTGGCGATCCCATTTCAGATGTCGATAGTGGTGCAGTAGAAGGTATTGCAATTTATAATTTAAATTCGAGTAATGGCACCTGGGAATATTCAACGGATAATGGATCGAACTGGAGTGCGGTGGGTGCGGTTGATGCCAATAACGCGTTATTATTACGCGCTACCGATAAAATCCGATTTATTCCAGACGGCGAAAATTCCGATACGGCGAGTGTTGATTTTTACGCATGGGATCAAACATCGGGTACGGCTGGAAATAAAGTTGATGTGACCACCCGCGGAACAACAACGGCATTTAGCACGGCGAGTGAAACAGCTAGTGTTACCGTCACCGCCGTGAATGACGCACCTGTGTTAGATAACAGTGGTGATTTAGTATTAACAACCATTACCGAAGATCAAACGACTAATAATGGTAATTTAATTTCTGACATACTGAGCTCCCATGATAGCGATCCGATCTCGGATGTGGATAGTGGCGCAGTAGAAGGCATTGCAATTTATAATTTAAATTCGGGTAATGGCACGTGGGAATATTCAACGGATAATGGATCGAACTGGAGTGCGGTGGGTGCCGTTGATGCTAATAACGCATTATTATTACGCGCTACCGATAAAATCCGATTTATCCCCGATGGTGAAAATTCCGATACCGCCAGTGTTGATTTTTACGCATGGGATCAAACTTCAGGTACGGCTGGAAATAAAGTCGATGTGACCACCCGTGGAACGACCACCGCATTTAGCACCGCGAGTGAAACTGCCGTAATTACAGTAACCGCAGTAAATGATGCTCCCGTTTTAAGTAATTTAACCAATACTACCTTCACAGAATCCACGAATGGTAGTACGACAATTGTTATTGATTCTGCAATTACCTTAGCCGATGTAGACAATGGTGATTATGATAACGCAACGTTGACAGTTGAATTAAACGCCTATGATGCCACAGAAATTTTAAATATTAATAATAGTGCCGCAGGGCTGGGTGCTGTGCAACGCGTAGGTAATGATATTCAATATCACGATGGGAATAATTGGATCACGATTGGAGCAGTTGGGATCGGTGCTTCGCAAACGGGAAATGCGGAAGCATTACAAATTACTTTTAATAGTAACGCAACAGTAGCAAGAGTGGAACGTGTGCTTGAACATGTAAGCTATACCAGCAGTGATTATAATCCACCGGCATCGCGCACGGTTTCTATTACCGTAACCGATGGTGATGGTGGAACCACGGGCGCGCAAAATTTAACAATTAATATTACGGCTGTTGCTAATAATTTAACCCTCACAGGTGGTAATGATAATTTTGTTACCGATGGTCAAGATGATATTTTTAATACCACGATTGCGAATTACGATAATGTTAACGATGTGATTAATGCCGGCAGTGGTGATGATGTATTAAATATTTCTGGTGGTGGCACGACTACATTAAATAATAATATTTCTAATTTAGAAAAAATAATTTTAAGTGATAATAATTATACTATTACTACCGGTACGATTACGGGTCTTGAAGAAATTGATGCTACAGGTTTAACAGGAACCAATGCATTAACCCTAAACGCAGGAAGTTATACCACGCGATTAGTGGTAGAAAGTGGAGATGGGATTGATACCATTACCACAGGAAGTGGTGATGATCTGATTAGTACGGGAGCGGGCGCGGATATTATTAATGCCGGCACTGGAAATGATTTAGTGATGAGTGGTGCTGGCAACGATATTATTTATGTTAATTTAAATGATTATACCAGTGATGATTTATTTGATGGTGGCGCTGATGATGATTTAATTTACTGGACAGGTGGTGGCACAAAAACATTAGAAAATAATTTAAATAATATTGAATGGATGTGGTTTGATAATAATAGCTACAACATTACTTTAAATGCAGGCAATACCAGTTTAAACACCGTGAATTTAGGAGTAAATGCCACAGCGGATAAAACCATGGTGATGGATGGTAGCGCGTTATCGCATAACATGTGGTATGCCGCAGGTTTGGCTAGCGATACCATTATTGGTGGAAGTGGCGATGATGTATTTGCAATGAGAGCGTCATCTTATTCTGCAATAGGTGATAGTTTTGATGGTGGATTAGGCACGGATATATTATATTTTGTCGGTAATGATAATACTTTAGTTTTTGGAAATAATTTTACGTCAATCGAAACGATTTGGTTATCAGATGCTGCTTACGATATTACTTTGCATGCCGGAAATACCAGTTTTATCACTATTTTAGGCGCTGAAAATAACTCCCTCACCTTAAATGCATCAGCCACGACGCACGATTTCACCGTGCAAAGTGGATTAGCTGCAGATTATATTATTCTAGGTTCAGGTAATCATACTCTTTATACTGGTGGTGGCAATGACCAATTAACCTTTGCCAATGCCAATTTTGATGCTAATGATATCATTGATGGTGGCGCAGGAACTGATCGAATTATTTTTGCTGATTCTGCAAATATTTCTGCTGCTGATAATGCCAATAAAACCAGCATCGAAGAAATTCAATTATTAGCCAGCAATAATCAACTGGTCTTTACCAATGCATTTGTAAGCGGCGCAGACAATGATGAACTTGAATTAATTTATGGTGCAAATACCATCACCAGTTTAGATACTTCCTTGGTCGATTCTCAACGCAATGTGATTTTAAATGGTACGGCTTTAGTTCAATTAGCCAATAATGCTGGCAATCGGGTGTTAGCAAAAGCTGGTGTTAATATCAATGTGGTGGGTGGAACTGGAGCAGATACGATTATCGGAAATTCCGGTGATGACATTATTACCGGTGGAGCGGGTACTGATTTTTTAACAGGTGGAAGTGGTGCTGATTTTTTGACGGGTGGAAGCGGTGCTGATCAATTTATTTATACCGATATTTCTCATTCCGGTGTGGGGCATGGCAATCGCGATATTATTAATGATTTTAATCAAGGTGAGGGCGATACGATTAATCTTGAAGCCATGGTCAATAATTTAGTTTTTAATTATGATGCGGGTTTTATCGGCAATGGTTACGCGAGCGCTTATTATTCTCAAGCAGGTGGAAATACATTTTTACACATTGATTCTACGGGTGATGGTAATGCAAATTCTGAAATTCAATTAACCGGCACCATTAATTTAACCGATGCTGATGTGATAGTTGATACACCAACGCAAAATGGTACGAGTGGAAATAACGCTTTAACAGGAACTGCCGGTGCCGATATTATTTATGGTCGTGCTGGAGACGATACCATTACTGGTGCAGATGGCAATGATATTTTACAAGGCCATGGCGGTGCGGATACTATCAACGGTGGTCGCGGAGATGATTTATTAATCGGTAATGATGGGAATGATATTTTAACTGGTGGTTATGGTGGTGATACCATTAACGGTGGTGCTGGTGATGATATTATTTACGCGGATAATGTAGCGTTTGATAAAAATTCAATTGCCAGTTTAAAACTTTGGCTCGATGCCGGCGATCTGTTTGGAAATGGTGCCTTATCATCCAATGGTGATGCGGTAAATAGTTGGGTCGATAAATCCAATAATGCTTTTACTTTTACCGCAGTCTCTGCGCCCACACTAATTAAAAATGTGTTAGCCAGTGGACGCAGTAGTGTTGAATTCACCTCCGATTATTTAATACTCGCGGATAATGGCACTTTTGATTTCACTAATAATTTTTCAATTTTTGCTAATGCTCATACGGATGATCTGGCGGCTTTTCAACGTATTTTTGCAAAAGGTGCTGCAGGAACGGGATATGGTGCGGGTAATGGTAATGGTAAATATTTATTAACAAGTTGGGGCAAAGTTGATTATGCATCCACAGGTGGTTTTACAGAGGGCGTTGATCAGTCGGTAGGATGGGTGATGGATAATGCTTATGACGTCGCTTTTTATGGAAATGGAGCTTATGTCAATACTTCTTATTTTAATTCAGGTCCTAATTTAAATGATCTGGATGTAACCATTGGTGGCATGTCAACAGGTGCTAGCCTGTGGAGGGGAAATATTAGCCAAATATTGGTATTTAACACCGCACTAACAGCCGCTCAAAGTGCCATCGTCAGTGAATATTTAGCTTATCAAAATGGGGTTGCATTAGCCACTATGGCATTTGGGGTTGATAAACTCACGGGTGGCAGTGGCGCTGATCAATTTTTTTGGACTAATGCCTCGCACTCAGGAGTAGGAAATGGTAATCGCGATATTATTACCGATTTTAGTGGCAGTGGCGGTGAAGGCGATAAAATTAATATTGAAGGTGTGGTGAATGGATTAGTGTTTAATTATGACGATGGATTTATTAGTAATGGTTATGCAAGTTCTTATTATTCACACTCTGGCGGTAATACGATTTTACACATCGATTTTGGTGGTGATGGCGTTGCTGATATGGAAATTCAATTAACCGGAACTATTAATTTAACCGATGCCGATGTAATTGTTGATACGCCAACACAAAATGGCACCAGTGGTAATGATACGCTAACCGGCACTGGCAATGCCGATATTCTTTATGGTCGTGATGGTGATGATACCCTGCATGGTTTAGCGGGTAATGATATTTTACAAGGACATGGCGGCAACGATACGATTTATGGCGGAGATGGTAATGATTTAATTTTAGGAAATGATGGCAATGATAATTTATTGGGTGATCGTGGCAATGATATTATTTTTGGGGGTGATGGTAACGATATTATAGTTGGTGGTTATGGCGGTGATACTATCAATGGTGGTGATGGTGATGATATTATTTATGCTGACAATGTTGCGTTTACCAGTAGTTCAATATCAGGATTAATTTTATGGTTAGACGCTGGTAATCTCAGTACGAGTCAGTTTGCATTTGCCAATGGCGAGTCCATTTCGAGCTGGCAAGATGGTTCAGTTAATAACTTTTTAGCTTATGATGCAAGTGCAGGAACTACCACGGATCAACCTATTTATAATAATAATTGGTCTAATGGACGATCTGCTATCAGTTTCGGTGGAAATAATTTTTTACAAATTGACTATAATGCTGCTTTTAATTTAACTAATAATATCACCGCAATTACCGTTGCAGACACCAACAATTTAAACGCTGGATATTATGAAATTCTATCCACCGATGGCCAAGTGCCCGGCAAAGGTTTTGCATTTGGTAGATTTGATGACACTGGTTTATTCACCAATTTTTGGGTGAAAGATTATACCACTGCTGATCCTTATTGGGATAATAATGTGGCGCAATTGAGCACTTATAGTTTAGATGCCAATTATGATGTCAGCTTTTATAAAAATGGAGAATATGTTTCAACAACCTTACATAATGCTCCGGGAAATGGTTCTACTAGTGGCCCGATATTTGTGGGTGGTCTCAGCGGAAATGCATGCTTCTGGGAAGGCGATATGGGTGATGTGATATTGTTTAACAGAACATTAACACCAAGTGAACAAGCTATTCTTGATGAATATTTATCATTGAAATATGGCATTCCGTTACCTGGTTTTAACTTTGATATTAATGTTGTCGACACGTTAACGGGTGGCAGTGGCGCTGATCAATTTATTTGGACTAACGCCTCGCATTCAGGAGTAGGAAATGGTTATCGCGATATTATTACTGATTTTAGTGGCAGTGGCGGCGAAGGCGATAAAATTAATATTGAAGGTGTGGTGAATGGATTAGTGTTTAATTATGACGATGGATTTATTAGTAATGGTTATGCAAGTTCTTATTATTCACACTCTGGCGGCAATACGATTTTACACATCGATTTTGGTGGCGATGGCATTGCTGATATGGAAATTCAATTAACCGGAACTATTAATTTAACCGATGCCGATGTAATTGTTGATACGCCCACACAAAATGGCACCAGTGGTAATGATACGCTAACTGGCACTGTCAATGCCGATATTCTTTATGGTCGTGATGGTGATGATACCCTGCATGGTTTAGCGGGTAATGATATTTTACAAGGACATGGCGGCAACGATACGATTTATGGCGGAGATGGTAATGATTTAATTTTAGGAAATGATGGCAATGATTATCTTTACGGTGGCTATGGTAATGATGTCATTCATGGCGGCGATGGTACTGATATAGTATACGGTGAACACGGTAATGATGTGCTGTATGGTGGCGATGGCACGGATAGTTTAGTCGGTGGTTTCGGTAGTGATACTCTCAATGGCGGCGCCGGCAATGATATGATTTATGCGGATAGCAATATCTATTTTGATCAATCAGCGCTTGCCAATATGGTTTTATGGTTAAATGCGTCCAATTATGCTGGCAATAACACGCACGCAAATCAAGGTGATTTTATTAATACCTGGACTGATTTATCGGGCAGTGGTGCGCATGCAACCACCATTAATCAATCCACTTATAATTTAACCAGCAATACGATTAACGGCCGTGCAACCATTAATTTTGATGGTTCCGATTTTTATACGTTAGCAAAAACTTCGACAGAACTCGGATTAATAAATTCCGATTATGAAATGTTTTTTATCGCGAAAACTTCATCCACCAACATTCAATTTTTAGTAGCAAGCTCAGTTAGCGAGCAATATGAAGGACATATTAATGGAGATGCGGGATATCGCACCATATCTGATACTGGAAGATATGGCGATGTCGGTGGTAATTCGCAATATGATGATGGTTCTCCGTATTTATTTGCATCTCGCGTGCAAGCAGACATGGGCTATGCTCGAGTGAATGGTGTGGATGGCGCGCCTACAGCCACGGGTGCGCAGAGTGAAGACGATGCTTATTTTTATTTAGGTCAGCGTTCTGGAAATCAATACATGTTTTCAGGCCAAATAGCGGAAGTTATTTTTATTAATACTTCCTCGATTGCACAACGCGGATTAATTGAAGAATATTTATCGTATAAATATGGAATTAGCATGAATGGTGTGCCGTTAGGTGTGGATACCTTAACCGGAGGAGCCGGCAACGATACTTTTGTGTGGACCAACATGTCTCATTCCGATGCCACCAACTCCGATCGCATTACTGATTTCAAAGTCAATGGTGATGCCGATAAAATCGAATTGCAATTAGATGATACGATCTATTTAATTGGCGATACCGGCACCAATGCTGTATGGGGCGCACAAGCCGGACAACTATTATGGTTTGATAATGGCGGACAAGCTAAAATCCAAATTGATTGGGGTGGTGATGGCGCGGCTGATTTTGGCATTCAATTAAATAATATTGCAGATGCTAGCACAATAACCTCTGCCGATTTTATTTTTCATAAAGTGGTAGGGAGTAATGCCAGTGAAATATTAAATGGCGGTGCCTTGAATGATAACATTATAGGCGGAGGCGGTAATGATACCATTAACGGGGGCGCTGGAAATGATTATCTCGATGGCGGCGCGGGTGTGGATGTTATTCTTGGTGGTGACGGTGATGATATCATCATTCTAGATTTAAATGATTTAACGGCTGCTGGTGTTATCGATGGTGGCGCAGGAAATGATATTTTACGTTTCGATGGCAGTGGGCAAACCCTCGATCTGCACGCCAATACCACGTTTAATCCGATCATTAATATCGAGCGCATTGATTTAGATCCCGGCAATAATACGATTACTTTAGACGAGGTCGATGTTGCCGCCTTAAGTTCAACGCTTTATATTGACGGCAATGATGCCAATGATATTGTGAATGTGGCCAAAGCTGGCGTTACGGATTGGACGGATAATGGCACTACGGTTATTAATACCATCACCTATCATCACTATTCGCTTGCCGGTACTAATTTATATGTTCAAGATGGGGTAACGATTAACTTAAATGTTTAAGCTATCGTTCACTGAGTTCTTAACTAAACCTTGTGAGTGGGATTTCTGTTAACACAGGGTTCCTCGCAACCTTTTAGAACTGTGCTATGCTATTTATATCAGCGACTTATTTTACTGATGGACTTCGTCTATGGCGGATAAAGGAAGATCATGAGCAGTACCGAGAAAAGCGACTCCGTTTTTTATCGCAATAAAGAATGGAAACAAGAAAAACGTCCTGTTGATCCTTTATTGGATTGCTTGATGTTGATTTGTCGTTTGAATGGCCAAGATTTCGCGCGGGATTCCCTAGTGGCCGGTCTATCATTGAGTGATCATTGTCTCGATTTAATTGTATTTCCTAAAGCGGCAATGCGTGCCGGTTATCAATCGCGAGTCGTGAGAAAACCGTTATCAAAAATTTCTTCCTTACTATTACCGGCCATTTTTGTTTTAAAAAACAGTGGCGCCTGTGTAGTGACCAAAAAAACAGCCGATGGTAATTATGATGTTTTATTTCCAGAATCAGGTGGCGGCATTAGCCAGCTCAGTGAAGCCGAATTAGCCGAAGCCTATACCGGTCATGCGATTTTTTTAAAACAAGTGTATAATTTCGAAAAGCGCGCGGATGAATTACATATTATTCCTGAAGGATCATGGTTTTGGAAAACCATTTTTTTATTTAAGAAAAACTATTTTCAAGTCATGTTAGCGGCTTTATTTATTAATTTGCTGACTATTGCTGGTACTTTATATGTGATGAATGTTTACGATCGCGTGGTGCCCAATGAAGCCACCACCACATTATGGGTGCTCACTATTGGTGTAGTCGTCATTTTTATTTTTGATTTAATTTTAAGAACCTTGCGTGCTCATTTACTAGATGTTACCGGTAAGCAAACGGATGTATTATTAGCCAGTCATGTTTTTCAACAAGTATTAAATTTGCGCTTGGAAAATAAACCCGAATCGATCGGCACATTCAGTGGCTATTTAACCTCCTATGAATCCTTACGCGATTTTTTTACTTCCGCAACCATTGCTACGCTTGTCGATATTCCTTTTATTTTATTATTTATTTTAATTATTTGGTATATCGGTGGCGTTATTGCGGTGATCCCAATCATTGCTGCCTGTTTGATTATTTTAGTCAGTGTATTGTGTGAAGTGCCTGCGCGCTTAGCGGTGCGTAAAGGCGCTACTGCGTATAATCAAAAACAAGCCATTTTAATTGAAACCGTGGGGCAATTAGAAACCATTAAAACTCAAGGAGCCGAAGGAAAAACCCAAAAACGTTGGGAGCAAGCCGTAGCATTACTCTCCAAAGCCAATTTGGAATCACGATTTTTTTCAGGACTGGCGTTGCATATCTCAACGTATATCTTACAAATGGTCACAGTCTTAGTGATTTTAGTTGGGGTATATCAAATTTTTGCGGGCAATTTATCGTTAGGTGGCTTAATCGCCTGTAGCATTCTTTGTGGGCGAGGGCTTGCACCACTCACCCAAATCGCAGTATTAATCACGCGTTATCAACAATCAAAATTAAGTTTTAAAGCGCTCGATTATATTATGAAATTGCCCGTTGAGCGCGATAAACGTAAACATTTTATTCATCATCGTGAATTTTTTGGAAAAATCGAATGTCGTAATATTGATTTTCAATATCATATTAATAAAATTGCGACATTGAATAATATTAATTTAATTATTCAACCCGGTGAGCATGTGGGCATCATCGGACGAGTCGGATCGGGGAAATCCACTTTATTAAAAATATTAGCGGGTCTTTATTTACCCATCAATGGAGAATTACTCTACGACGATGTGGATGCGCATCAAATTGATCCTACCGAGCTTCGCAAAAATTATGGCTATGTACCACAAGACAGTCCATTATTGTATGGAACCGTAAGTGAAAATATTGCTACTCCAGCACCCTGGGTAAGTCATAAACGCATTCTTGAAGTAGCACAAATGACTGGCGTTGCTGATTTTATTTCCCAACACCCAGAAGGCTATGATTTACTGGTGAATGAACAAGGTGCTGGTATTTCAGGTGGTCAGCGCCAAACAATTGCAATCGCTAGAGCCTTAGTGCACGATCCTAAAATTATTTTTATGGATGAACCCACCAGCAATTTAGATACGCGCACGGAACAAGATTTTATCAAAAAAATGGATACCGTTTTACGCGATAAAACGTTTGTGATTGTTACGCATAAAAAGAATTTATTAAAACTGGTTAATAGAGTTCTAGTGGTCGATCGTGGTCGGATTATTATCGATGGGCCGCGAGATAAAGTATTTGAAGTACTCGAAAAAAATGCTAATAGCGATAATGGAGGATCTGCCGATGAAATCAATCCTCGCTAAAAGCATAGCTTTTTTCAAAAATGCAATCCAAGCAGTGGGTGATTTTTTTAAAGAAAAAAAATTATCCCTATCTCAATCCTCAGCAGATGCTAACGTGACTATGAAAGAAGAGTTTTCATTAAAAGCCATTCGCGATAAAAAAAGCAAACTTGAACCTTTAGAATATGATTATATTTCAGATTATAAAAAAGCGTTGCTGGATTTAAGAGTACCATTTACCAGTTCCTTAATTTATATTATTTCTGCGTTTTTAGTGATATTAATTATTTGGGCCTACTTTGCCGTGGTGGCCGAAGTGACCCACAGCCCAGGAAAAGTCATTCCACCTTCAAAAATTAAAATTATTCAAAGTTTAGATGGTGGTATTCTCAAAGAACTGTATGTTCACGAAGGGCAAATAGTTAAAAAAGGCGAAATTCTCTTACAAATTGATGATACCCAATTTAATTCTTTATATCGCGAAGAATACAGTAAATATTTGCATGTTCTTGCGAGCGTGGCGCGATTAACTGCAGAAATTAAACAACAATCCACAATTCAATTTCCACAGGAATTGGAAAATTATCCCAAAATTACTCAGCTTGAACGAGATTTATTCGAAGAGCGCATGAAAAATTTTCAAGAAAGCGTGCAAATGTTACAAAAAAGCCATGATCTGGTTAAACAAGAATTAGCTTTAACCAAACCCTTAGTGGAGCAGGGTGCGGCATCGCAAATAGAGTTACTGCGTTTAGAGCATCAAGTGAATGAGCTATCTGGAAAAATTGAAGAGCGCAAAGCCAATTTTTATGAATCCTCGAAAAAAGAATTAACTGTTTTCAATGCGGAATTAAAACGTTTAACGGAAGTGATAAAATCCCGTGAAGATAAGTTGCAACGCACAACCATTGTGTCTCCCGTCGATGGCGTCATCCAAGCCATTCATATTATGACTCGCGGCGGTGTTATTACGCCTGGGATGAATATTATGGAAATTGTTCCCCAAGAGCCGTATTTAATTATTGAAGCCAAAGTTGCACCAGCCGATATTGGTTTTCTGCGCGTGGGACAAGAAGCCAAAGTAAAATTCACGGCCTATGATTATGCGATATTTGGTGGTTTAGATGCTAAAGTTACTTATATTAGTGCCGATACCTTTACCGATGATAAAGGTGGTGTATTTTATAAAGTAGAAGTTAAAACCGATCAAAACTATTTAGATCATCACGGCAAACACTTGGGAATTAAAGTCGGCATGCAAACTAGTGTGGATATTGTTACCGGCCATAAATCGATCCTCACTTATCTCTTAAAACCTATCTTGCGTGCAAAAGAAAATGCCTTAGTCGAACGTTAATGATTAGGGTTTCATTATCGTGAGTTGACCCCTATAACCTATTGTAAAATAAATATTTTTTAAAATAACGTCCGAAATCGGTAAATTGAGATGGGTTAATAGGTTGGAAATTTCAATGGCTTACGTTTAGAATTCTTCGATTCATTGGTTTGATAGTGCGAGCACTATATGCAAGATTAATTTAGTATGGTATATTTTGTGCACAATATGAGTTTGCGATTAAAAATTATATGCGCACAGAATTTATTATTGATATTCCTGTCTATCCAAATGATGACGTCCACTCGTTCACGCGCCGACAAAGTATGGGTAAATGCCAGTTTTTCCAAATTTCAGACCAATTTTACAACTTTATTACGAACAATTTACCCAAATTTGGTATTTCACAAGTTCCATTTTCTGATGATTATTTTAGAGAACTTATCAAGAATGCTTACGATTCCTATGCCCTACGTGGTCTGAATTACGGAGAGTTTCTACAGATTAAAGTTGTCATCAGTAAAAAGGATAATTCAGACGAGATTGTTATCAAAGTAAAAGATAATGGTAAGGGATTCAGTACGCAATCACAACAGCGTTACTTTAACCGAGATCAAATACTAAAAGATAAAAAACCACGAGATGCTTTGGGAGGAGGTGGATTCGGGCTTAATAATTTTTTATGGGAAGTTCGAAAAAAGGGTGGCATTGTCCAATTTAAAAATAGAAAAGATAAAGGAGCTGCTGTTTATATAAAATTAACACAAGCTAGCCTTAGTTCTCCAGATCAACTTGTTGAACCCATAATACCGGAAGAAATGCGCAGCAAAATAGAGTTTGATCAGAAAGTTGATAACAGTGATACAAATAATAATCAAACAACTTCTCCAGATCAGCTTGTTGAATCCATACACAAAAAATTCTTAATACCGGAAGAAATGCGCAGTAAAATAGAGTTTGATCAGAAATTTAATCACAGTGATACAAATAATAATCAAATAACAGCTGCTAATGCTTCGTCATCTCAACAAACTAAGGCGGGTGTTAATAGTAATCCTCAATTTAATAATAGCAGTTATGTAATAACAATACGATTAGCAATAGGAACTGTTGGTCAGGACAGTGTTAAAGTGGGTGAGGAATTGCAACAGCAATTAGGCAAATTTAGCAAAGCGAATGTTAATAATAATAGTGAAAATTATTATAAATTTCTTGCTGAAGCCGAAACCAGTCAATTAATTATTAGTTTTAAAAATAATGCAAATTTTGGAGGTCCTTTTTGTATTCGGGTATTAAAAAATTTTTTACTGTCACACCCAAATATAAATACTGTTGAGTTAGTTTTTCCAACAACACTACTAAAGGATACCTGTTTATCAGGTCAAGATCTTGCTATATTGCCATATTTAAAGCATCGAGTTGTTGAGATCAGACTTACTCAGAAAGAACTCAGTAAAACAACGATACTGAAACCACAAAGCAGAGATGATTCTGCTATTGATTCTTCAACGAAACGATCTAAAACAAAAGAAGACCCAAAAACGCTAGACGATTCAGATTTGCCACGTACTAGAATTTTTCTACCAGAGCACAATTGGCAATTGAAGTTGCCAGTTACCACAAGTTCAGTCGAGTTCGATACAAAAAAAGAAAACGAGCTTGGTGGGCAGGTGATTAATTTAAGGAATGTTCATAACTTTATAGGAACTCAAGAAGAAAATTTATTATTATAGGCGTGTTTATTTTATCCATTCTCAGAGTTTGATCATGTTAGTTGGGCAAGTAAAAAAGATTTTAACAATTTGCCACATCAGTATGCGCAACCTAACTCACCTTTATTTTTTTCAAGGACAAGAGACAATTGCTTAAATTCACAAGAAAGAAGGCTAAATTTTTTTTCTAATAGCCAGCAACAAGAAACGAATTATAGCTGTGGTCCTGCAGCCGTGAGAATGGTGTTAGGATATTTTAAAAAATGTTTTCCTAATGCTGATATTCAAGAGGTCATTGGCACCAAGCATAACTGTCGAACTGAAAGTAGTCTACGCGCTATGTTGAAAACGACAGAACAAGATGGCACCGATCATGTTGTTATGACGGAAGCTCTCAAAAAAATAGGATATTCAGTAGTTTGTGGAAAAAACCGTAATCCAGAAAACACAGAAGCTATTTTTAAAATAATGCAAGAACTAATTTCCCAAGGAATTCCAGTCATTATCAATAATATTTACTATGAGCCAAATGGTGAGAGGGTTGGGCATTTTGTTGTGCTAACAGGGATTGATAATGACAAACAAGAGATGATTATTGCTGATCCGGCTGCACGATTTAACTCAGCAATTAATTTCCGATATATGAGTAAAAATGCCCTTTTTGAAACCTGGGAAAATGGATCAGGTATTCACAAACAATTATTTATTGTGATTTTTCCCAATCAAGAGCAATGTAATCATTTTCGAACTCAAATGCAAAATATTGCTGAAGAAATTGGTGACCCTGCTGCATCAGCCACGCCAAAAAATACCCCGAGTCATACTTGATCAGAGCTGTGCTAGCTTATACTACGAATGTAGTAAATGAATAATTTTTTATGGGAAATCCGATTGTCTTGAGTATACTCCTTCGTTTTATTAATTGACCAGAGCACTTAGCAGTTAATGTTTTTGAGTGGAGAGTAACATCTCCAATGCTAATTAGTTTATAATCTAAACTATTTGACATATAAATAATAAAGCTGATAAACTAAACTCATGAATAAAAAACACCCGGTAGCCAAAGTTAATCTTGAGCGATTTTTTGCAATCAATGAACAGTTGCGGGAAGTGACTGCGCATTCAGAAACACAATTCTTTGCTCAATTTGCCGATATCAGTGTGCTACAGGTGCAAATTATCTTAAGCATTCACTTCCATCACCCTTGCAAAATGACTCAAATTGCTCAAAGTGCGAATTTAACCTTGGGAAGTGTTACCCAAATCATCGATAAACTAGAAGAGATGCAATATGTGAAACGTTTACGTTCCACAGAAGATAGGCGAGTTATTTTTGTCGAGTTAACGACAAAAGGACGAGAAGTCGTAGCTGCTCATCAACGCCATGTCAAGAAAGTGAGTAAAGAAATTTTACAAAAATTTAATAAAGATGAGCAGGCGCAATTGTTAAATTTTTTTCATCGTATGGTAGAATAATTTGTAAAATAATATGAAAAACACAGCAACACTCTGGCAACAACCAGAATATCTAAAATTTTATACTTCATTTTTTCTTGGCAACATTGGAGATTGGTTCGATTTTTTTGCGTTGCAAATTATTTTTGCTCATACTTTTAATGCCACGGCAAATCAGCTTGCTTTTATGTTGTGCGCCTATCTTTTTCCAATGATGTTTTTGGCACCACTAGCTGGCAGTGTGGCGGATCGCTTTAATAAAAAATGGTTACTTTTTTTTACTGATTTATTGTCAGGGTTTTTTACGCTGGCATTAATGTTGGCATCACAAATGTATTTGGCACTCATCATCATCTGTGTCCGCTCGTGTATTATTGCGTTTAATTCACCTGCGCAACAAGTCATGAGCAAAATGTTACCTCCTGATGAATTACAACTCAAAGCCTCCGCCCTCGAAAAAATATCGTTTCAATTATGTCGCATTATTGGCCCAATGTTGGGCGCAGTGCTCGTTGCCATTAGTAGCCCTGAGGCCTGCTTAGCTATTAATGCAGTAAGTTTTTTTATATCATCCGCTATTTTATTTTGGTTAAAACCACTATCAAATTCAATTCATTCAGAACAATCTCTTGAAAATGTTAATCAGGAAATTGGAGAGAAAAATTTCAAATTAACATGGCGTTTGATTAAGAAAAGCCAACTCTTAAGCTATTTTTTACCTCTGACGTTAATAGGGTTTTTAGTAGTGATGATGGTGGAATTACAATTAGTGATTCTATTACGTGAAATTATTCCCTCACGTCCTAACTTATTAGGTTATGTGATAGGTTGCAGTGCGATTGGCTCAGTATTATCAGGATTGTGGCTAAGTCGAAAGCAAGTGGTGACACAATTCGGTGGGTATACGGTGCTGTGTTATTTGTGTGTTGCCCTGGGTTATAGTGTTATGGGCGTGTACCGAACACAATGGCCCATTGAATTATTTTTAGTTGCTTCACTTTTATCTGGCATAGGATTAGGGATTATTTTTGTGTTACAAGCTTATGCCATCAAAAAAGAAATCCCCAGTGATGCTATGGGGCGATTTTTCGGCATTCTCTCTTTTTTACAAGGTATCATTTATGGCGCAGGTGTGGCGTTTGGTGGTAGTTTAATTACCGCCGTAGGAGCTCGCGATGCTTTTCTCGGCGTCGGAATAATGTGTTTAGTGCTAGCAGTGATTGCCATGGGATTGTCGAGCAAATTATATTCCACTGCTAATAATTAATTTTATTCACCTTAATCGATAAAGGTAGAAGAAGCAAGATTAAAGCGTTTAGCTAAAGCTCGGATTTGTCGTAGATTCAAGGAACGTTTACCGTTTAATATTTCAGATACGACACCTTGTGAACCTATTTCAGGTAAATCTGCCTGCGTAAGATGATGTGTTGTCATTAAGAATTTCAAAGCATCAACGCCTTTGGCGTTAGACTGTTCATCAATAAAATGCTCTTGCTCGTATTCTGCTATGAAGTGGCTAAAAATATCTACCAGCCCGATTAATTCATGTTTCTCATTATTGCCCACAATGTCTAACAATTCGTCAAGCGTTGAAATTAATTTTTGATATTGCTTATTATTATGAGGTACCGCAACGACTGGCGCTATATAAGCCCAATGTTTAATTACTTTTGATAAATCTTGATTCATGTTTACTACCTCACTGTTTCCACTTGGCTTTATCGTATTCATGATGAGTTAATACTTCTCTG